>CACZNZ010000159.1 GCA_902782625.1 uncultured Lachnospiraceae bacterium
AAATAACTATTTCCAGAACTGTATTGATAAAGGTTTACGTCCTGGTAATTTAGCATTGTATAGCTGTCTAGGACTGGACAAAAGACAGGTTAATGACATGCTTAATGGGCGTATAAAGCTAAATGCAAATAATATCACCATAGGACTGATTAAAAAGGCCTGTGAGGCAATCCGCGGATACAGAGAAATTCTAGGTTCTACGGGTAAATTATCGCCTCCGGTTTTGATATTTTGGCAAAAGAATTTTGACGGGCTTGAAGATGTTCAACGGCTGGATGTTACCGCGAACACACAAGAAAACGCGGATTTGTCGCCCGATGAAATAGCAAACAAAATCGAAACCGACGTTCCGATTGACGCGCCTTTTGAGACGGCAAACGAATAGCAGAAAATGCATGCAAATAGCACAAAACAATACACTGGAAATTGTGCATTTTGTATGCTTATGTATTCGCATAATCAGTATTACGCGAATAGTTGAAATTCTGACAATTCACGCAATAAACCGACGTTTCCAGGGGCCGAAAATCACCGCATTTTTTGTTCCTGTCGTCGCCGTTTAGTATGACTGCAGCCACGACGAACAACTTCACCTTTTGCCACCGATTGTGCCGCGACGGGCCATGACTGAGGGGGTACGGGGGTCAGCGTACACTCCTTCACGCAGTAATATTACTCCTTCAGTATCCGTAAAAATAAAAAAGGCCTTTTACTACACGGTACTACATTACCCAGTACTAGTAGTATAAATAATAATAATATATATATTACTACTACCCGGTACTCAGTTAGAACCGTATAGCAAAAATAGTGTTCTGAAAGGTACCGTCCAAAAATTCCCGGAAAACAAAAAAGGCCTTTTAAAGGGTGCCTTGATTTAGGGCATCCTGCAATACATCAATTTCACAGTCGTATAAAGACAAGGGGTGAACGAATTGTTCACTCCTCTTATCGTTTCTGGTTGAAATTGTCACAAAAACTCGTCTGACATTTTCGAAAAACAGGGTGTAGGATATACCCGTAAAGGGGGATCCGGTCAGTGGTATTTTTAAAAACCATCATCATGGTGGTAGATATCTTCATCTGCGGTGTCATGTTGCTGACGCTGACAGTCAAGAAGAACCGTGTTCGCAAGTTTGCCGTACCTACGGTTACGTTTGCCAGCATATTCCTGATAAATGCATTGATTATTATCATTACTTCGTAGCTCGTCGGTCTTTTTTTGAGATCATTTTTTTCAGCCGACGGGCCCTCCTTGAGGAAATAGCTCCTAGCGGTAGCTGACTAAAGGAGTCGAGTGAGATTCCGGGGGCTAACCTTTCTAGCCTTGTCGTCTAATTGGTCAGGACACAGCACTTTGACTGCTGCGGTACAGGTTCAAATCCTGTTGGGGCTGTTTGGTGATGCTTACAGCAATTTAACAAATATGGCTCAGACTGTTAATCTGATTATCCAAAAAGCATCATGTACTAAATGTGACACATACAGCAATTATTTTTTCTATCAAGCGGATGATAAGAGAGGTGTCATGATATGAATTTTGCAGAAGCGGCAAAAGAAGAAGCAAAGTGGACTCGTACTGAGAATGGCGCAGTTGCTTTAAACACGACAGGTGATGCCTGTCTTGACCTGTTCGGAACTATAGGTTCCTTGCGTGGGGCTGACAATTACAGGACAGAGTCTTTATTTGACGAGGCGTACATGGACGATCCTCTGATTGCCACAAAGATTGCCTTTTATGCGCGAGATATCCGGGAAGGGCTTGGAGAGAGAAAAGTCTTCCGTGATATCATTCGTCACATGGCCTTGTACCACCCAGAAGCCATACGTCCGAACCTTGATTTGATTGGCGTTTTCGGCAGATATGATGACTTATATTCGCTGATTGGCACTCCGGTTGAGGATGATATGTGGCTGGCAATGAAACGGCAGTTTGAGGAAGATGTCGCCAATCTTCATGCCGGTAACACTGTTTCCCTTTTGGCAAAGTGGATCAAGACTGCGGATGCATCTTCTGAGAAGACAAGACAGCTTGGCGTGATGACTGCTCATAAGCTTGGCTATTCGGTGTATCACTTCAAACGGATTGTCAGGGCATTGCGTAGGCAGATTGGTATTGTTGAGTCTCTGATGACTGCCGGTCGGTGGGATGAAATCAAGTATTCTGCCGTCCCGTCAAGAGCAATGATGATTTACCGTAAAGCTTTCATGAATCATGATGGCAAGCGGTATTCGGCTTTCATTGACAGAGCTTTGACCGGAAAAGAGAAAATCAACTCTGCTACGCTTTATCCGTATGACATTGTTGAGAAGCTTATAAAATTAGATGGTTGGCTTGGCATTAGCGTGATTGATGACAGCAAGGAACTTGAAGCTCAGTGGAGACAGCTGCCGAATTATGTAGATCCTGGTACAAATGCTCTTGTCATTGCTGATACATCTGGTTCGATGTATGGCAGGCCTATGGCAACAGCTATCGGCCTTGCAATTTACTTTGCCGAACGGAATACCGGAGCATACCACAACATGTGGATGTCGTTTTCATCTAATCCGCATATTCACATGCTGAAAGGCAATACACTGGCGCAGAAAATCAAAAACCTTGATATGAGAGACTGGCAACAGAATACAGACCTTGAAGCGGCATTCAAGCTTGTCCTGAAAATCGCAGAAGAGAATGATGTTTCGCCAGATGAAATGCCAAAGTCGCTGATTGTTATCTCTGATATGGAGATTGACTACTGTGGCAACAGAGAATGGACTTTCTACGACAAGATGGCGAAGAAGTTCAGAAAACAAGGATATGAAATTCCGAATATCATTTTCTGGAATGTCAACAGTCGTCATGATGTGTTCCATGCAGACAGCAAGCGCAAAGGCGTTCAGCTTTGTTCCGGCCAGTCCACTACAGTATTCAAACAGGTATTGTCTTGTATCGGAATGACTCCGATTGAGGCAATGAAGAGTGTTATCAATTCTGACAGATACAGTTGTATCAAGGTCGGATAAAAAACAGGGTGGCGTAAGTCATCCTTATACGGGGACGTAGCTCAGTTGGTAGAGCAAGAGAAAATGCATACAGAATCATGCTAGGTGGTTCTTACAGCAAATGCAAATTGCAAATGGACTGAAAATCCCTGTGTTAATGGTTCAAATCCATTCGTCCCCATTAAAGTTTCATGGCCTTTTCTGGGCAGACCATGGCTTGCATATAACCTCCTATTGATGAGATCTTTGGCGTTGGTAAAACAAAGTCCCAGACAGATGCTTTCATCGAATTGGCGGTGGGGTTTACAGCTTCTCTCCACCGCCATCCTCCTAAATGGGGAAAGCAGAGACAAATAAGTGATTCCAAAAATTTTTTCAAAAAACAAAAAGGGACTTTCCTTCAAGGCATAGACAATTGCGTCTATGCCTTTTTCTTACCAAGAGCATGGACAATTACGAAATCATTGACAAATTGAATCAGCGTGACATGACCGTATACAGCAATCTGAGCATGCTTACGGATATGTGCATTGCCATACTGGATGACGAAGAGAACCTGAAGCTTGACGTGTTTATCAAAAATGCAAAGAAGGTCAAGCAGATCTCATCCGTAGAGGCCAGAACAGACATACGTTTCATGGATCTGTACTGGAAGGCGTTGCATATCTTGGCTCCGTATGATTTTGACAGCTATTTGATCTACATGGAGAAGGAACGTCCGGCTCCAAATAGGTTTTACATTCCAAGAAGGACGCAGCTTGTCAAAATAGGTGCGATACAGTTACTGCAGGATTTGGAAGAAGATAAGCTTGACATTGCAGGATTGTCGGTCGTTCCTGGTGCTGGAAAAGCGCAGCCTTTGTACAGCAAAGTCCTTACCCCAACCGGATTCAAGCCAATGGGAGAAATTCACGTTGGTGACGAAGTGATTTCTGGGAATGGAAATACAGCAAAAGTGCTTGGG
>CACZNZ010000160.1 GCA_902782625.1 uncultured Lachnospiraceae bacterium
CGGTATGCATATTTCCTGGGTTCCTCCCAGCCAGACCGGAAGAACCCGGTGGATGGCCGTGACGATTCCCATCATACAGAAACTGAAGACCAGACCTGTTATCATGCCGTATTTCACGGTCTGTCTTGCTTCCATTTCTTTCCCGGCACCAACACGAAAAGCAATCTGCACGGTAAAGCCAACGCAGACAGCCTGGCACAGTCCGCTTGTCAGCCAGGTCGTAGAAATGACAAGGCCGACCGCTGCCGAAGCATCTGCACCTAGTCTTCCCACCATGGAAGCATCGATATACTGCATGATGATCGTAGAAATCTGAGCTAAAATCGCCGGGAAACTGAGAAGACAGACCAGCATCAGTTGTTCTCTTGAAGATAGTTTCTGTCCGTTTTTTAATTTTGTCAGCAAATACTTATTCATCTTTTTTGTTTACCGTATCTGCCGGCAGCATAAAATGCACCCCATGAAACCCGGGATCGATCAGGATGCCCACACCATCCGGACATTTCTTTTCAATCTCCCCGAAAGGAAGCTCTTTAGGGACGGCTTCCGGAAACTGTGCCAAAAGCATCTGGCTGTTCGTATATGCTGCAAGGAAGCATCCTGTGATGAGCGGGTCATCTAAAAGCTGAATATTCCCGTCTTTTTTATCGACCGGAATCAGCAGACTGGATTCGTGGAGTACTTTTTCAAGCCTTCGATCCAAAACGCCTCCTGATTCATCATCTGCCAGATCCATTTTATTCTGCCGAAACCGCATAATCTCCGAAGGAAGCTTTTTTGCACCTTCGATCGGCCAAACGGCAGTGTCTGCGATATCATCACATTGGAGGATCCGGTATTCTTCCGGCGTATCATAGATCCTTATTCTTCTGACACCGAGGGGGATCCAGCCGGAAACCATCTGCGGCAGCTCGTCATGTTCTATATATAAGGTATCCAGACCTGACAGACCGAGACAGCGCAGATAATCCCGGGCGTCTGCCTGACGCCGGTACAGCCTGGTACTGTCGTCTTCTTCGACATATGGATATACCGGGTGGTCGGTTTCGAGGATCATCCAGTATTTATTCTCTTTTTCATATTCCCGGATCAGTTCCCGGTCATCAGGTATGGTTTGATAATACTCTTTTTTTCCCATTTTTAAACTCTTTTTGATTTGTTTTGATTAATAGTGATTTATTAATCAATCTCTTGCTGATTAGTGATATTATAAGCGTACCTCCTGTGTTTTTCAAGCATTTTCAAATGTACCGTCTTCTCTTTATTAATCAAATCTGTTCTGATTAATAAAAAACTTATAAAAACAGTGTTTTTATGCCGATTAAGGCATTTGACAATCATAAATATGTATGCTTTAATCAAGACAACTTAACAAACGGAATCAATCTTTTTTAACCATTATCATGAATACTAAGGAGGAAACAAAATGAGCGTTATAACATTTGTATGTGCAGGTCAGATGAACTCGGCAATTACTTTCCCGGCTTTTGAAAACGGACATGAGGTCCGCCTGGTTGGATCACCATTAGACCGTGATATTATCGATGGGCTTCGCAAGGATAACTATCACATTACTTTGAAAAGAACACTGCATGACGGAATTAAATACTATCAGATCGAAGAACTGGAAGAGGCACTGGAAGGCGCAGATCTTGTCCTCGGTGGTGTCAGCAGTTTTGGACTGGACTGGTTCTGTGATGAGATTCTTCCGGTTCTTTCGGAAGATGTACCGCTTCTTACGGTTACCAAAGGTATGGTTGACCTTGATGACGGAACGCTGGTTCCTTACCCGACAATCTTTGCTGAAAGACAGCCGGAAGGAAAGAATTTAAGCCTCAATGCGATTGGCGGCCCCTGCACAAGCTATGAGCTGGCAGATCACGATGACAGCCATGTTGCTTTCTGCGGAAAGGATATGGAGACCCTGAAATACATCAAGTCCCTTCTTGCTACAGATTACTATCACATCAGCCTTTCCACAGACGTTGTCGGTGTGGAATGTGCAGTTGCCATGAAGAATGCGTATGCACTTGGTGTATCTCTTGCAGTTGGTCTTGCAGAAAAAAGAGACGGCAAGATTGGTGCCGTACACTATAATTCCCAGGCTGCTCTGTTCGGACAGGGTGTAAAAGAGATGATGCAGCTGCTTGACCTGATCGGCGGCGGAAAAGAAAACATCATCCATGGTGCCGGAGACCTCTATGTTACAGTATTTGGCGGAAGAACCCGTAAGATCGGAACACTTCTCGGCCGTGGCTACACCTTTGATGAAGCAATGGAGGAACTTGCAGGCGTAACGCTTGAGTCCATCGTCATCGCAACCAGAACCGCAAGGGCTGTCAAGAAACTTGCCGCTCGCGGTGTGGTTTCTACCGATGATTATCCTCTGCTTATGCATGTGGATGATATCATCAACCATGGTGCTCCGGTTGCAATTCCGTGGGAAAAATTCACCATGGTCGTTGAATAATAATCAGTCAAACAAAGTGACATATCCTTCCAGGGAAGCTGCCTTGATCCTCAGAGCCCTGCAGCGGCGATTGACATAGATCTCACATGGATATCTGCTGTTCTTGGCTTCCTGGATCAGGTTGGCTCCCGCAATATTGCCGTCAAAGGCATATAATCCGGAAGGTCGGCGTTTGAAGATCTCATAGGCAAAACTCTTGTATGTTCCCATGGGGACAGGCTCTATCGAGACTCTGACACAAACGCCGCTTTTTTTTATTTTCTGGCATTCCGCCTCACTGATCATGGACGGAACAATGGCAAAGATTTCAAAATTCTTCTGGTTATGATCCACAAGATATTTCTCATAGCCTTTCATGCTGTGCCCGATCACAAAAAATGTTTTCTCCGGATCTTCGGCATGAAGAATCTCTTCTATCCTTCTCTTGCCGGACAGACTCATCCTGGTGGCATGGTCGTCATGATTAAAGCTTCCCCCGGCAATGACGATCGGTTTTTTATCAAGAGGCATATCCTGGATCTGTTCCGCAAGCACTTCGGATGCAATCAGATTCCTGTTTCCGATGAGGGACATATTCCGGTCAGCAATCGGATAATCCGTCTTTTCATGATTCTCCCAGGCCTTTTTCTTTGTTTCGAAAATGTGAAGGCCCTGTTCGATCACCTGGTCTTCACA
>CACZNZ010000161.1 GCA_902782625.1 uncultured Lachnospiraceae bacterium
GACGGATGAAGCGGTAAAGGAAGTAGAGCAGAGGCTCCTTGGTGTGGAAACAAATATCACGAACTGGCAGAGACGCCAGAACATGAATAACAATTTTTCTGCTGTGGTGCCTTATGACATGGATCAGGAAAGGAAGGAGAGCAAGGAAATCTTAAGTGATATAACAAACCGCGATCAGAGGATGTTCCTGGCAGTTATCACGCTCGTGGTCACGGCAGGGAGTCTGGAGGAACTTGATATGGAGACAGAGGCGATCATGGCCAAGGGAAGAGAAAAGCTGTGTCAGTTTGGTGTGCTCAGATATCAGCAGCTGGATGGAATGAAGACAGCGCTTCCCATTGGTGTCAGGAAAATTGACTGTTTCCGCACACTGATCACTGAGAGTCTGGCGGTGTTCAATCCTTTTCGTGTCCAGGAGATCCGTGATGCAGGCGGCATCTATTATGGCGTAAATGTCATCAGCAAGGACCTGATCATTGCTGACCGCAGCCAGTATTCCAACGGCAATATGATCGCCCTCGGAAGTTCGGGCTCCGGAAAGTCTATGCTTGGAAAGGGGGAGGTGATCCAGAGAGTGATCCGGGGAGAAGGTGATGTGATCATTATCGATCCTGAGCGCGAGTATGGCGCTTTGGTAAAAGCATTGGGAGGGGAGGTCGTGACGATCTCTGCGACCAGTTCCAGCCATATCAACGCACTTGATATGGGAAAGGATTACGGCGAGGTCGATCCTGTCATTGACAAGACTCAGTTCATCTTGTCCCTCTGTGAGCAGATCATAACCGGGCACCGCTTTTCCAAAGGACAGCAGTCGATCATCGACAGGTGCACGGAAAGCGTTTACCGCTATTACAAGCAGGGCAACTATCAGGGAACGCCGCCTACCCTCATGGATTTCAGGGAAGAGTTGCTCCGGCAACCGGAACCGGAGGCTAAATCGCTTGCACTGGAACTGGAGATCTTTACAAAGGGATCACTTGGTACTTTTGCGAAGCAGACCAATGTCAATACAGACAGCAGGTTGATCTGCTATGACATCTTTGAACTGGGGGACCAGCTGCGGGCAGTAGGCATGCTTGTTATCCTGGATTCGATCCTGAACCGAATTACGCAGAACCGCATGAAGGGAAGGCAGACCTTTATCCTGATTGATGAGATCTATCTGCTCTTCATGCATGAGTATTCAGCCCAGTTCCTGTTCAAGCTCTGGAAGCGTGTTCGCAAGTATGGGGCATTCTGTACTGGGATCACCCAGAACGTTGAGGACATGCTCCAGAGCCATACGGCAAGGACGATGCTGGCGAATTCGGAATTTATCATCATGCTAAACCAGGCTGGTTCAGACAGGGAGGAACTTGCACGGCTGCTCAATATCTCTAAGGACCAGATGTCCTATATCACGGATGCCGAACCCGGCCACGGACTGATCAAAGCCGGGAGCAGCCTGGTACCGTTTGAAAATAAGTGGACAAAGAACAAGCTTTATTATCTGATGACGACTCGTCCTGGTGAAAATGCAATGGATGAAGTATAAATCAGAGTGCAGACAGGATGCTGTCGGTTGGTGTCGAAAAACGACGAAAACTGGTGTCGAATGATGGGGAAAAATGGCGAATCATGGCAGGAACTGTAGAGAAATGTCGAGGCGTGTCGAAAAAAGCAGAGAAATGACGAAAGATGTCGAAGAACGTCGAATGATTGAGAAAATGGGAGGGATTTTAAGTGGCAGACATCAGGAAAAGGAGTATCACCCGTGATATCAAAACGGCCGGCAGGTATATGCCGGCCTCCTCCCGGATCCGGCGCAGCGTGTCCCGGGTCCGCACCGCCTCAGACGAAAATGGGAATAATAGCAATGGATCTCCCGATGCCTCAGCTGCGGACCGGTACCTCAGAGGGATCAGGGGCAGCCGGATCGCGGCAGGAAAGGCCGCCGGGAGGGCTTACCGGAATGCCGGAGAGGTATATGCAGTATACCAACGGGGGAGAATGGATAAGATCCGCCAAAGCGGGCAGACCGGCATCCGGACAGAAGGTCGAAGACAAAGCCGGACAGACCGGGCCGCACGGGGAGAAAGCATAAAGGATCCGCAGAGCAAATGGGTGGGGAAGAAACGGACCATGGAGTATGCAGATCCGGGTGTGTATACAGCCGGAAACAGCGATTTGTACACGTCTGGGCGAAATCCTTCCCGCCAGGCAGCTGCCGGCAGGGGTGTGGGGACAGGGATGCTTCGAAAAAGGAATGACGTCATGGACAGTCCCAGACTTGGCAGGGGAATGTCCTACACCAGAGGGATCCGGACTTCCTACGCAGTGTATGCTGCCGAACCGGAAGGAACAGCCTTCGTGGCAGGCAGGAACCTTCTGATCCGGAAATACGCAAAAGACACTCTTGCGGTCAGAAATGGGGCAAGGCAGACGATGACCTTTACCGGAGGGAAGATCTTTCAGAAGGTCAGGAGAGTTTTTGGAAGGCTGCAAAAAGGCCTGGCTGCAGTTAAGACGCTGCTCATACTTTTGACCGGCGGAGCATCCCTGTTTGTTACAGTGCTCCTGGTCTGCATCCTGTTCGGTGCTGCTTTTTATATGTTCGGAGATACCAGTGCAAACAGCTATACGCCGGTCAGTGCTGAAGTCGAAGGTTATGAGCCGCTGATCAGGCAGTATGCGCAGCAATACGGTATAGGCGAATATGTGGAACTGATCAAGGCGATCATGATGCAGGAATCGACCGGGCTTGGAAGTGATCCCATGATGGCTTCCGAAAGCGGATACAACAAAAAATACCCGCACACGCCTAGAGCGATCTCCGATCCTGCCTATTCGATCGAGTGCGGCGTCCAGACGATCCGTGATGCTCTAAAAAGTGCAGGCTGTGAGAATCCTGTTGACATGGATCATATCCGGCTTGCCCTTCAGGGCTACAACTTTGGTAACGGATATGTCGAATGGGCAGTTAAGCGTGACGGCGGCTATACCGTGGAGAATGCGGCTTATTTTTCAGACATGATGGCAAAAAAGATGGGATGGGAAGGATATGGCGACAAGAACTATGTATCTAATGTGCTCCGTTTCTATCCCTATGGCCGGTACAACTATGGTATCGGAAACAGTGTGATCACACAGGTCGCTGCAGCGCAGGTGGGCAACCGCGGAGGGCAGCCTTACTGGAGCTGGTACGGTTTCGGCAGCCGCGTGGACTGGTGCGCAATCTTTGTATCCTGGTGCGGCAGTCAGTGCGGTTACCTTGAAAGCGGTATCCTGCCGAGATTTTCGATCGTATCAGACGGCGCTGCGTTCTTTCAGGAGAAAGGGCAATGGCAGCCGGGATCATATACGCCGGCACCCGGAGATATCATCTTTTTCAACTGGGACGGTGATGCTGTCCTGGATCATGTGGGTATTGTGGAAAGTTTTGACGGGACATATGTAAATACGATTGAAGGCAACAGCGGCGATGTATGCAAGCGGCAGAAGTATCTGCTTGGAGAAGGATGCATTGCCGGTTATGGTGTGCCGAAATATTAAAGAGAAAGAGGGAGAAAACAGAATGAATAAAGTTATTATATCAGGAAGGTTAACAGCTGATCCGGTAGTCAGATACGGAGAGGATGGTCAGGTCAGCATGGTGAGGTATACGCTCGCTGTGCACAGACAGGGCAGGAGGAACGCAGAAGATGATAAAGCGGACTTTATCGACTGCTGCGCATTCGGTAAAGGAGCTCAGTTTGCGGCAAAGTACCTGCGAAAAGGAGTCAAGATCATCCTCAGCGGCAGACTTGGCAGCGGAAGCTATGAAGGAAAAGACGGGCGGAAGGTCTATTTTACAAACGTCATAGCAGAGACTCAGGAATTTGCGGAGAGCAGGTCAGTTTCAGAAAAAGATCCAGTCAAGAATTCACTTGAAAGGAATCAGACGGACTGGGAAGAAGGGCAGAGAGGCGGTTATAGCAGGAGACGATCGGCAGATGACGAATTTGCAAGAATAGCAAAGGAAATAGATGACCAGTTGCCGTTTAGATGACGGGAAAGCAAAAGGGTGTCCAAAAGTTTGCGTTAATTGACTTGAAGGACACCCTCTTTAGTTATTAAAATCAAGAAGTATTTCATGAGTTTTATGCAATAAGATTCTTGACAAGTGGAATCTTTCAGATTATACTATCGGCGTAAGCAGTAATACAATCGGGAAGGAGGGATGAGTTTATGCTAATGTCAAAAACAGTCCAGATTGATTTTGCTGATCCGCGAATCCGCGCAATAGACGCGATTCAAGATATCAGAAAAGCAGCTGAATTTGCGGGTCTGAATCTATACTCCCGCTATAACGTGCAATTACAGTACCCTATGCCGACAGCTGATGGTAAAGTCGTTGTTGAAGTCAAAATTCCAGAGGAGATTTTGAAATCCTTCGCAATAGGTAACCATCTCCGGGGGATATCATCTTATTTACTGAAAAGATGTAACGGGAAATATGATCAATACCTTGTCGGAAACAGACTTCTTAACTATACAGAGGTTTCCCCCACATCAGACGCTAATAGTATTCCAGTAGTTGATCGACTTGAAGCAGTTGCAAGATTTGCACGATTACTTGAGCGTAATGATGAAGAAGCTTTAGATCAAATTCACCGCATTCTTTTGATTCTGAAAGAGGCACAGCAGCCTTGGGAATAACTGAGAAGAAAGGATAGTATATGGGAAACGACATAAAACTAACCACAAATGACATTGAAAATCCCGAGAAGAAAGAAGGATTTTTTCCAGAATGGAGGCAACAAATGAGGAACAGCATCTGTTCTTTCATTAACAACTCCTCGATATCTATAAAACTTGACGGATGGCCAGCAGCTGCCTCTATTGGTGCCGTATCTATTGTGGCTATCATTGCCATTGTCAAGAAGCGTTAAGATTTTAGAAGATGTAACAGAGGCGGCGTTCTGCCGCCTCTCATTTCACTATTTTTCACTAAGCTCCACTGTTTTCCCATATCATATTCATCATTCTCAAAAAACTATTAAGGGATGTATTAAAAGCAGAGAATTCCCCCCAACCTTGATTGTCATCCCAAAGAAATGATGTAAACTGATAATTAGCAGCATTTCCATATAAAAACTCAGCTTGAGAGCCATTCTCATCTTTGACACAGCCAGCAGTAAACTCAAGATGGCCATTGGTCATTCTCCACCATGGCGTATGAGCATCTCCGCAAAGATATAAGGAAATCGGATATTTCAAGAATACTCTCTCAAGGTTGATTTTTTCCCGGATATCAAAATAGTCTGGAGAATGATGGGCTAATACCACAATCGGAGCATCAGGATATAACTCTTTGATTTGAACTAGTAACTCTTCAACGTAGTGAACACCAACTATCAGTTTGCCTCTATCAGAGTCATCGTGATGAAAAACAGCAGTATTTAAATAGAGAAAAACTGTACCATCAACATAGCGATATGAATGGATTTTTGCATTTTTCCATGGATTCTCTTTATTGTATATTCTTAACGCTATTCTCCTGAAAAAATATATCTGTGATCCGAATTTTTTAAAGGCTTCGTCAGGAAAAAGTCCTTTTTTGGCGAAGTACTGTTCTCTATATAAATCATGATATGTTGTTTCATTTCCCTTGTCATCTACGGTAGAATCTTTTAGATATGTCCTTTTAATGTCATGGTTCCCAGGAACGAGATGAATATGTTCTGTGCTGCTGATACGAGC
>CACZNZ010000162.1 GCA_902782625.1 uncultured Lachnospiraceae bacterium
ACCACCATGCCGGAGTCTCTGAAGAAGGCGGATGAAGTCCTTCAGCAGGCGGTCCAGGGCATTACAGACCTGATCAACCTTCCGGCTCTCATTAATCTGGACTTCGCCGATGTCCAGACCGTCATGATCGACAAGGGCATTGCCCATATCGGAATCGGTCAGGCCAAGGGCGACGATAAGGCTCTGGAAGCCGTAAAACAGGCTGTCTCCAGTCCGCTGCTTGAGACCACCATAGAAGGCGCGACTCATGTGATCATTAATATCTCCGGTGATATTTCCCTTATGGATGCAAATGATGCAGCCAGCTACGTACAGGAAATGGCGGGAGAAAACGCCAATATCATCTTTGGTGCTCTGTATGATGACACATACGCGGATGAGGCAAGCGTAACGGTCATTGCTACCGGTCTGGATGACGTGAATGCGAAACCGTCCAAGGGAACCGGCTCGTCCGGAGGTTTCGGTTATCCCCGCAAGGAGAGTAAGCAGACTCCCTCTTATACAGCACGTACCGGAAATACGACTTCTTCTGCATCGACAACGCCTGCCCGCTCGAACGTACAGCTGAACAGCACACGTACTCCGGAGCGTAAGGTGCAGGAGAGAGATATCCAGATCCCGGAATTCCTTCGCAGAAGCTGAGGGACCTGTTCATAAACGATTATCCGGCAGGTAATTTCATCCGGCAAAGATTATATATAATGAACTGTACAGCACAGTATGAGTTTTTCATACTGTGCTTTTTTTCGTCACATGGACAGGAGACGGCTGAAGGTGCGCCGTATATTGTTTTTACCGGCTGTACGGACCGAAAAAAGGAAGGATGATCCATAGAAATCACAGATTGATGTGATTTTTGGCGTTTTTTTCATATTAGGGTTTTCTAATTTGACAGTTAAAATGAACAGATGCTCAATGGGAAATGATAAAAACAATAAGAGATGATTGAATAATACCTGTTTTCTGTGCAAAAACTGTGAGTCTTTCGTGAGATTGACGAACAGAAAGGTTACATTTTGAGTGATGGCATATGGATTGAGAAAATACAATGCTTGACAACATATAGGAACCGACGTATAATGCCCAACGAATCGAGGGGAATAAACAAAAATGTAATGATTTGTAATATTTTCGTAACAAAGACAGGTGATTATTATGAGTAGAACAAATGAGATAAAGAAAAACGAAAACCGTAAATTTTTGCATATCCTGCACAGCGCTCTTCTTGGCCTGGCACTTGGGATCGGACTGACCGGCATGCTTACCGTAAACGCGTCAGCAGCCGGCAAGATCGGCACGGTCGTGACCGGAAGACTCAACGTTCGTGAAGAACCGACCACAAATTCAAAGATCCTTTCCAAGCTGGAATGGGGACAGACCGTACGGCTGACCAGACAGGCAGAGCGTGGATGGTATGAGATAAAGCTGAATGGGAAAAAGTGCTACGTCAGTGAACAGTACATCAGTACAAAAGGAACCTCCGCACATAAGACTTATCTTGGAAACTTCACTCTGACTGCTTACTGCGGATGCGCCAGCTGCTGTGGAGTAGCCGGCAATCTGACGGCAAGCGGCACCGTCCCGACGCAGGGCAGGACCGTTGCAATGGGCGGCATTGATTTCGGTACAAAGCTGCTGATTAACGGCGTGGTATATACCGTGGAAGACCGCGGTACCTCCTACGGCCATGTGGATATCTTCTTCAACAGTCATCAGGATGCTGTAAACTTTGGAATGCAGAGTGCAGATGTATACCTTTTATCCTGAAAGATTCACCTTTGATTCATGCTCCGGCTGCCTGCGCAGCCGGTTTTTTTTACTCATCCGCTGCGATGCATGAAACCTCAGCGATATTTTTTTATAGTCTTGCGAATTACCGGACAGATGATTATAATATAAAGTGCAGAAATATGAATAGGGGCTGTCTGTTAACACATGTTTTGAGAGGATTATGAAGTTATCCGCTCAGGCAGCCAGATACAATAACTATGGCACGAATCAGCAATGAAAGGTTCTGGAGACAGTCGTGCCAGGAGGAGGATCCCGTTTATGAAGAAGTTTTCAGATATTCTGACCGTTATGTCAATAGCAGCCTTGCTTTCCGGAGGGTTCCA
>CACZNZ010000163.1 GCA_902782625.1 uncultured Lachnospiraceae bacterium
GGTTTACCGGTCACCACATTGGAAGTCATCTTGCAGGTCCCGTCGATAATCAGCCAGAGTTTCTGTTTGTCGATGCTCACTTCCACATAGGAATCACCGATGTCGTCATCTTCTGAGCGCCGACACATGGCCTCATAGGAATAGATGGGTTTACGGGATATCTTCTTCCCGGACTTCAAATCCTTGAGCAGTTGTTTTTTCTCTTTATCAAAATAGATCTTCCAGCCGTAATTCCCGTCATAGATCGTGATATCCTTCCCTTCAAATGTCGTAAAGTGTCTCCTGGAACCCATCGTATTATATTTTTTTCCGAGAGACTGTACAAAATCTCCCACTTTACTCTCATCATAGGAGACTTTCATATCTTCCGTAACATCAATCCAGTCTTTTGTCTTCTTGTAATCAACAACCTCTTTGGTGTAATCCAGATCATAGATCACACTTCCTGCCGTAAGCTGGTTCGCCTTCTTAAGTGCCGCCTTAACTTTTTTATCTTTTGCATAATATTCCGGAAGAATATAGAGATCTTCTTTCACCAGATCGATGTTGGTCTTACCAGTTGTAAATACCTCATCAAGTCTTTTGTCGAACGCTTCCTTATCTACCGTATTCCCTTCTGTCTCCGAAACGATCCGAAACTTCTTTTTCACTGCCTTAAGTCCGGCATTCTCCGGTGCGATCACCTTACCCGGATCAAATAATTCCAGCTCCTCTTCGACCTCTCTCATCCTGTCTTCGTCATAGGATATGTGCACATCGATCGTATAACGTCTTCTCCCAAACAACCGGAAAGGCCACGCGAAAGCACTCTCTTTTTCAAACACTTTTGCAATCTGATCTCCAGTATCGATTTTTGTCCCTATATCCTCTGCTTTAATGGTTTCCGTCCGCTCCTTTTCTTTGATGGTGATCTTATGGGAGGCAAAATCTTCCTCAAACAACTTCTTCGCCGCATTTACCGTCATTCCGCCCACACGGACATCATTGATGCGCACCGACCTCTGAAAGCGGTTCCTGTAATGAAACACACCCATCAGATATATTAGCAGCACCAAACCACAGATTATGCCAATCTGATAGCCGGACAGACTGATCTGCCTTCTCTTTTTTCTCTTTACAGGTCTTTTACTCATATGTCACCATCTCCTGCGCAAAAATGTCTAAAAACAATGAAAGGCGTCTCCCTTACGGCGACACCTTTCCCCATCCGGTCAAAGCGGCCGGCAACTATCTCTCCTGCTCTGTCAAGGTATATCCTGCAATCCTGGCGAGTTCCTTAATAGAATCTCTCGAAACCTTCTTGCCCTTGTACTCAATCAGGTCTTCGCACTTCCCGGTAAATATATCACTCGGATTATACTTTTTGATGATAATACGGTCTTCCTCTGTGAAGATCTCCAAAGGCTCTCTCTCTCCGATATCAAAACTCTTGCGAAGCTCCATCGGCAATGTAATTCTTCCTAATGAATCCAGCTTCCTCACGATTCCTGTACTCTGCATCTTTTCTCTCCTCCTTGTAATTCTTATCCGATCCGTGTTCCCAACCGGTTTCTACTCTAAAAATGTACAATTATGTGGTTTTTAGTATAGCATAAAACATGAAAAAGTCAACAGAAAATGGAAATTTCTATATGTTATGGGCATTTCCCATATTTTATGCTTTTCATGGTTTCAGCAAAAAAACTATGTCTATTTTCAACTCATCCCCTTGAATTTGTCTCATAATTGAATTATAATAAACATACAGTCTAAAAAAGCACACGGAGGTATTGCAATATGAGCGATCAGATGGACAAGAGAGTGATAAGGACCCGCAAACGCTTGCACAACGCCTTATTAAAACTAATGAAAACAAAAAACATCCGGGAGATTACAGTAAAAGAACTGGTAGAGGAAGCCGGCATCAACCGTTCCACTTTCTATCTGCATTACAACAGTGTTCCCGAGATTCTTGAATCCCTGCAGCAATTCTATCTCGATAAAGTTTTGGAGATCAGCAAAAAAGATTATGTACCTGATCCGGAAAATCATGAAGACACCGATGCTTTTTCTTTTGTTGTGGACTTGCTGATGTTAAGCTTTGATCATCTCGATCTGTGTTATGCCATCTTCGGTCCGCATGGAGATCCGGTATTCCAGCAAAAAATCACGAAAATCATAGAAGACATGATCATGAACCGGATTTATCAAATCCTGGGCCATAAATACAGGGTGTCCCATTTTCTCTCCACTTTCTATATCCAGGGATGTATCATGATGCTCATTGAATGGACTTTCCAGCCAAGCATCCGTCCGAATCCGGAAAAGATGGCAATCCTTTCTTACCGGCTCGTCATGGCATTTGTCCATTTTATCGAAGACCATCCCGAGATTGATCAGTGGTTGATGGACGATAGTATTCCGTCAATCAGTTAACTCCTATATGATATAAAGGCTGCCGCAAAGCGGCAGCCTTCAGACTGTAGACAAAGCGGCTTTAGAATGCGAATTCTAAAGCCGTTTTTCTGCTATTTTGAGGTTTCAGGCCAATTATCAACGTGAAACAAGAGGATAGCCGATCAAGAAGACCGCCTTTTTTCATCATCATTGCCAGCTTTTTCAGATTCATGCATGCAAAAGTAAGCCCGGCTTTCATGTCCATTCGGGCTTTTCCGATCATCTGTGTGTAACGGAATCCGTGAAGCTCTTTGGCACTTCCAAAGAGCCTCTCGATGGTCTCCTTCCGCTTTTCGTATAATTCTCTCATCCCCCTTGTATGACGGATGTCCTCACAGATTTCCATATAGGGTTCCCAGATATGCCGGGTGACCAGTTTTACATGATCCCTGCTTTCTGTACATTGCGACAGGTATGGGCAGCTTTCACATTGATATCCACGGCTCTTATATTCCCGGTAGCCTTCCCTGTTCGTCGTGCTGTAGTGGAGGACCTGATTGTTCGGACACAGGTAACAGTCATAGTATTCATCATATACATACTCATGTTTTCTGAAGAATCCTTCTTTCGTCATCGGCCGTTTATAGGGGAACAATGGTTTTATTCCGTCATCAAGCAGGAGCTTTGCGATCGCCGGTGTCTTGTATCCTGCATCCATGATCAGTATTTTTATATCTTCGTTCCTGATCTTGTCGTACAGACCTTTAAAGGTCCTGCTGTCATGGAGATTCCCCGGACTGACTGTGTATCCAAGGATCCATCCGTTTTTATCGCAGGCGGTCTGGACCGAATAAGCAAAGACATGTTTATGTTCCCCTTTGCGGAACCA
>CACZNZ010000164.1 GCA_902782625.1 uncultured Lachnospiraceae bacterium
AGGATAAAAATATTTACATGCCCAAGAAGCAGGACCCTTATATGAGGCTGTTTCTTGCAGATTACTCGCTGCGCCCTTCCTGTTATGAGTGTCTTCATAAAGGAATCAGCCGCAAATCCGACATAACGATCGCCGATTTCTGGGGAGTCAACAGGATCGCTCCCGGACTTTCGAACGGAGCGGGTACTTCTTTGATCATGGCTCATACCGGAAAAGGTGAAAAGTATCTGCAAAAGATATCGGACAGCGCAGTGATGCAGGAAGCAAATCCGATTGCTGCTATACAAAAGAACGGAGCAGCGGTTAATTCCGCCCAAAGACCACAGCGCCAGGCTGAGTTCTGGGACGAACTGAAGAACCGCACGATCGGGCAGCTGGCTGATGAATTTGTCCCGATCGACACGAAAGAAAAGCTTAAGTCTGCAATCACGCATTCAGCTGGCTACGGCTTACTGAAAAAAGGTAAGAACATGAACATGGAAGACGGGATTCTTTTCGTTATTGACAAAGGGATTTAGGAATGCGCAGGACTATTGAGAGAATAAACAGGCATGTGCCGCCGGCGGTCAGACATAACGCAGTCACAGGGAAAATCCTGTCAGAACTTTACAGGGTGATCATTCCCGTAGATGACCAGTTTCAGGAACAGATGAGTAAAGCGCTCGAAATGTATGAAGATAAGAGCGTGGACCGGAAAGCGCTTTATAATGATATGCTGTCCGAATTTGTCACCGCGTGGATCCGTCCTGTGGAATATGCCAAGTTTGAACTGTTTCACAAGAGCCCGGAGGAGAGAAGAGCCTATATTCCCGATCACGAAGAAGTCACGATCTTTAAGAGGACCGAAGGCAGCAATATTTTGCCGGACAGTAAGTTTGAACGTTATCTGATGTTCAGAAAGTATTTCCGCAGGGATGTACTGTGTGTAGACGAGCAGAGAAGTGTCTCGGAAGAAGAATATAAGAAGTTTATTGCCGGAAAGGAAACCGTAGTTGTAAAGCCGCTCAAGGGCACTAAAGGACACGGTGTTGCAATGGTTTCCACTAAGGAGATTCCCGGACTGTCCGAGTTTGGAAATCGTTTCCCGGGCGCCTGCCTTGTAGAAGAGATGATCATGCAGGGAGAGGAATTAAAGAAGTTCCATCTCGAAAGCGTCAATACAGTGAGATTTGTTACGGGAATGGATCATTCCGGCGGCTTCCACAATCTCTTTTCACTTGTCAGGATCGGACAGGGCGACAGTATCATTGACAATGTCGCCGGAGGCGGTCTGGTTGCCTTGGTGGATATGGAAAAGGGCAGGATCTGCTCATCTGCCTGCCGGGGAACAGAGCGCTTTGAATATCACCCTGACACTAACGTCAGGATCGAAGGGACAGAAATTCCGCAGTGGGAAGAGCTGTGCTCATTGGTCAGGGAAATCCATCTCTCGCAGCCCGGACAGAGGATATTCGGATTTGACATGGCCTGGACGACATCGGGCTGGGATCTGGTAGAGATCAATCCCGCTCCCTCATTCGATTCCTATCAGGAATTGACAGGGAAAGGGATCCGCCCTTATCTGCAGAGAACGGGGATACTATGACGATCAGAATCATTGAATCAGGTAATACCGCGGACTATGAAAAAGTCTGCGAGATCATTAATAAATCCCAGGAAGCGGAAACGGAAAAACGGAATGTGCTTTATAATACACATGGCATGACACCTTCTCAGCTGTCAGAGGAACTCTCCGCGAAAGAGGGAAGATGTATCTGTGTGTATGAGGGCCCTGACATGGCAGGAACTGCCAGTGTATTTCGGGACAAAAAAGAAAAATGGTATTCGGATGGCAAGGCTGATATTGTGCTAAAATATGTTGCAGTATCGCCTGAGCACCAGGGAAAGCATATAGCTACTCAGATTTTGGATTATGTAAAGAATCTGGACTGTAAAGTTATCTCTGTCTCTACCGGAGAGAAAAACAGGCGGGCGATCCATTTGTACGAAAAGAATGGCTTTATCCTCGTCGGTGTGAGCCGGGGACGGATCAACAATTCGTATAAATATGCGTATTGGAAGGATGGCTGCCCTATTGCTCCGGGAAAGATTAAAGCGCATATCGCGGAAGCGAAAGTCAAGTGCTTTATAAAAAGATATCTGACAGAGCCAATATCAAAAAAGAAATGAAAGTGTTTTGTGTATGGCTAAATCAAATTCGAGGACTAAAAACTCAGTACTGAACCTGCTGTCGAGTATCGGCGGGCAGCTTCTGGTCACCGTATTCAAATTCGTGGTCAGAACCGTGTTCATTCATACGCTCGGAAAGTCTTATCTGGGAATTAACGGATACTTTTCGGACATCCTCAACATGCTCTCTTTGACAGAGCTTGGATTTGACACGGCGATCAACTTTAAACTGTATAAGCCTCTTGCGGAGCATGATGATAAACGTGTCCGCGTACTTCTGAAGTTCTACAAACTGGCTTACAGAGTCGTGGGACTTGTGATTCTGTCGCTGGGACTACTTCTGATACCTGCGCTGCCGATTCTGATCAAGGATTACGACAGGCTGGTTGAGATTGGAATCAATGCACCGCTCGTGTTTGTCCTTTTTTTGCTGCAGACGGTTTTCTCCTATTTATTCTTCGCGTACCGTACTGCTGTAATGAAGGCTAACCAGAAGAAGTATATCCTTGATGTGGCAGATTACTTCGTCACAATCGCCGCAAATATATCCCAGATCGCAGTTCTTGTACTGACAAGGGACTTTATTATTTATACGGCCACAGCTGTGTTCTTTACGATCGTAAAGAACGGTGTGAATGCTGTGATCGCCCAGAAATACTATCCTCAATTCTTTATCAGGGAAGAAGAATCGCTGTCGAAAGAAGAGGTGAGAGATCTCTTCAAGGACTGTGGCGCGCTTTTTATTTACAAGGTAAACGGTACGGTGCTTAAAGCCACAGACAATATGGTACTGGGAGCATTCGTCGGTATGGCTATGGTAGGTCTTTATTCAAACTACCTGTTGTTTTATACTACGATTAAATCTTTCGTAAGACAGCTCTATACAGCTGTCAAGGCTAGTACCGGACACTTATTCGCAACGGAGAATGTGGAGACGCAGTATCGGTTTTTTGAGACGATGAATTTCCTCACCATTATTCTTTACGGGACTGCGGCCGTGGGCGTATCGGTCTGTGCGAATGAACTGATCACGACATGGATAGGAACTGATTATCTGATCGCACAGCCTTTCTCGATCCTGATCGGGATTGAGATCCTGACAAACGGACTCAAACAGAACCTGGGACAGATCAGAACAGTTACCGGCGTTTTCCGGCAGGCATGGAAGAGGCCGATCCTGAGCGCCGTTATAAACCTTGTTTCCTCGGTTATTATGGTACAGTTTATAGGGATATATGGCGTTATACTCGGAACGATCATGGCGGATGTTCTGACGAATCTGTCGATCGATCCTAAGATCATCCACAAATACAGTTTTAACGATTACATGCCCGTTTCAACTTACTATAAAAAGAATCTGCTCTATATTTTGATTCTGTTTATTGCGGGCGCAGTTGATATGTGGCTGTGTTCTACGATTCTGACGGGTCATGGGTGGCTGTCAGTGATGGTGCATATAATAATTGTTGCTGTCACGATTCCGACCGTTTTTGTAGGTATTTACTGGAAAACGAGAGAGTGTGTGTATTTGAGAAGTGTTGCTGAAAGAATACTCGGCAAGGCGTTTAACAGGAGAAGATGAAATACTATGAATATTAGTCGTATGTTTAAAAATCTGATCGCTGCGTTAGCTGTTCTGAATATCATAGCG
>CACZNZ010000165.1 GCA_902782625.1 uncultured Lachnospiraceae bacterium
ACTATTGTTAGAATTGAAAGCCTGATTACACAAAAAGAGCATCCCTGCTGCCACCCTGGCAACAGCAGATGCTCTTTCCTGGAGATTCGTTTTTTTACAGGCTCTTTACATGTTCTGGTTCATTCGGCATATTATCGAGCCAGTTATCAAAACTCTTTTTTGAGATCAGGAACTTACCGCCGGCAGTAACATAACTGAATTCGTTCCTCTTCAATAGTTCATAAACACTTACCCTGCTGATCCCCAGCATCTTCCTGATATCACTAACCGTATAGCATCTCGACTCGTTCATACCCACTGCTCCTTCCGTTTTTCCTTCTTCTTTCTCCTGATCGGTTTCCCTTCCCGGATCGCCAATCCATTCATCAAAGCTTTTCTTCATGATGTAATATTTTCTTCCAAGGTAGACACTATTAATTTGACCTTCTCTGATCAACTTGCGTACGGCATCTTCACTCACTCCGAGTATTTTCTGTGCCTCACTCACTGTGTAGACTGTCTTTTCAGCCATTATTGCTCCTTCCCTTTCATTAAATCACAGGCTTTTGTTTTCCATTTGAGACATCGACTCGTCTTTTTCTTTATCCTTTTCCGGTACTCCGTCTACTTCCATTTTCAGTTCATATTTTTTTGTGTAGTTCCCAATCAGCCGCTTCGAGATTTGCTCCGCGTCCGCGCAGGCCCGGAAGAATTCGTTGTAGTCATCCTGCAGGACGCTGATCCAGCTGCGCAGGTAATCGGAATGATCTTCGTAGTGCTCACCTTTCAGGGAGATCCCAAGATCTGCCTCGGTAAAAAGAGCCCCGATCTCAGCCCGGAGCTCTTCTTTAGCATATTGTTCCGAGCCGAATATCCCGCCAGGCGGCCGGTTCAGGCGGCTAGGTGCGCCTGTCATATGACCTTCTTCATGGATCAAGGTCTTGGCAAAGCTCTCTTCATCCTTAAACATGCTCCTTAGCGGCAGCACGATCTTGTCCTGTGACGGCGAGTAATAAGCCCGGTCCTGTGCTGCCTCGATAACCGGGCACTCGCAGGTATCGATGAGCCGGTCGATCATCTGCCCGAGCTGTGTTTTGTCTTCGTCCTGTACGGATGGGACATATTCCGGGAAATCCTCCACCTGCTCACCGTTGAATACCCTGAAATACATGACCTGCGGGTGGTCCAGCTGCACCACTTCCTTTACGATGTTCCCATGCTCATCCTTTGTTTTCCTCTCCTTCTCAAAGATCCACTTTTCACAGATCGTTCCATGTTCTCCTGCCTTGATCCGGAAGCCCTTTTCGAAAAGCTGCTTTGCCGTTGCCCAGCGCGGATCGCGGTATTTCCGTTCCGTAACAACTGCCATCAGCTTCAGCCGGTTGCCGCCCCGGTACCATACTTTCGACATCGGGTTCTGCGGCCGGAGGGCTGCCCTGTCCCATTCCGAAGCGTTGTGGAAGAAATCTCCTTTTTTCATCATACTGATGATCTTGTCGACCAATGCCTTACGCTCTGCCATAACGATTTCAAATGCTCCTGCCAATTCCCTCACCCCTCTCATTTTTCCTGGATATCATGTGTCTTTCAGAACACAAAGCAGCTCAATCAACAGACTGTTAAGTGTTTTTCTCATCTGTCATGTGTAATTCCTGCCGGGCCAGATAGTCGACTCGATATGTCTGATCTCTTCCGAAGAAAGTCCGTATTTCCTATACAGCATGTCATCAGTCCATCTGATCGAAAAATCCTGGACCGGTACGAATCGATATACTTTTTTCGTGCAGTTCTGAGTAATCTTTTGAAGTGATACAAGGAAATGAAAAAACCTGGTTTCAAAATAGGCTATTACATTTTCTGCCGTTTCTTTAGTGTCAAACGGACCAACAAGCAGGTACGTTTCCGTGCACACTGCACCTGGTTCACAGTAAAGAGGCTTGATTACGTCTGAAGCTGAGTTACCGGATCCAACGGCTTTCGGGGCGATCACTTTATGCTTATTGACCGCATCAACATTTCTTCTGATTTCCGATAACCGGACATACTCCGTCTTTTTCTTTGCATACAGCTTTATATCGCCTGGCTGCATGTCCGTATGTGCACCGTCATAATTTGTGCTGAAGCCAAAGGGTTTTTTGGTACTCACCAGCGTGTCGAATGTAATTTCATGCCTATCTCTTACTTTGCGGAATATGGGAATGGCATCATTGTCACGGATCAGAATATCGCAGCCTTCTTCCTTGAGAGGCCTTACAACATCAGAAATGATCTTCATACCTTTATGGGTGACCACATGACAGTCCCGATCCGCCTGGCGGTCCCAAAGGAAATAACAAATGCCGCCCTTGATCTCCACATCGGGGAAGCAATCAGATGCCTCAACATGGTCGTGAAGCTCAACAAGCCGCCTGTCTGTAATCATATGTGCCCTGAAATCATCCAGTCCCCAGCCACTGCTGAACCAGCGGGATGGAATGATCATCGACAGATATCTCGGTCTGAGTTTCATCGCTTTCTCGACAAATTGATGGTACAGCGGCTTAACGTGTGCCTGGTTGGAATTGCCTGCGGCCGGCAGATGATAAGGCGGATTAGTGATTATCACGTCAAACTCCACAAAATGTCCTCCGTTCCATATCCGACTAATTCATGCTGGGTTCCAGTCTGTAAATGTTATTGGAAGGCCATCATTCTGAAGCATCGTCAGAGCATCTCCGGCAACGATATTCTTACTGAGAATGGATCTTGCTTCTTCGCGGCTTTTCTCATCTGCCTGTTCTTTCGCATATTCTGTAAAGGCATCATTCCAGATGTCATACAGGGCCTGACGGCAGATCTGAATATTGTCTTCCATGATATCGATGCCATAGATACTCTTCAGCGCCAGAATGGAATTACGCCGGTATTCCCGCGGGTCCGCTGCATACTTTTCTTTCACGGTCTTTAGTTTTCGCTTAAGGATCTCTTTCAGGAAAGCACCTTCCCCACAGGCTGGTTCCAGGACACGGCTGTCAATACGCTCCGCTTCCAGTTTCACAAGATCCAGCATTGCATCAACTTCACGCTTGCCTGTGAAAACCTCACCGTATTTAACTGCACGCTCTTTGGACTTTACCTGTTTTGTCATCACATCACACCTCAATAGCAACCGGCAGACTTGACATCCTTCCCATTTGGAAAAAGGCCATCCCTGCGGATGACCTTTAAGTAACAGCCGCTTTAACAGTGGAGGAATGTTTTGCTTTTACCTATAAACCGGAAGTCGAGTTGACCACTATTCTTTTGCTGCTGTTGCTTACAGAAATCGGATAAGAAAAAAAGCCATCTGCAATATGCAAATGACTTTCTCTGCCTAAATCCGGAAAAATGTGCTGCTTACTTATCACGCCTGCCGTAAACAACGTTGCAGTCTTCGATAGTTATATCCTTCCATACATCCCCGGTCATATACGGTTCTGTCTCCAGGTATTTATTGAGGTCGTCTTCACTGTCAAATTCCATAACAAGGAAAGACCCCATCATGCTGCCATCCTCACCGGTCATGCCGCCTGCACAGATCACATGCCCCTCCTCGTTCAGCTTCTCCATGTTCTCCAAATGCTGCTTTCGGACGCTCATCCTGCGTGACAGCGCGTCTTTGTCCTTGCCATCATAGGCAAAAATGATAAACTGCATACCTGCCTCTCTTTCTAAACCTCACATTATGTTTC
>CACZNZ010000166.1 GCA_902782625.1 uncultured Lachnospiraceae bacterium
CTGCCTTTCGGTCTGCATCATATGCTCACGATTCCGATAAACTATACGTCTTTCGGAGGAACGTATACCATACTTACCGGGGCTTCCAAAGGGTCCCAGGTTTTTGGACAGGATCCGCTGTGGCTTGCCTGGGTTACAGATCTGATTAATTTCAAAACGGCAGGAGATATGGCTTCCCACAAACAGCTCCTGACCTCTGTTACGCCGGCACGTTTTAAGGTCGGACAGATGATTGGTGCTACCGGGATGCTGACAGGATTTGCATATGCTATGTACCGCCGCGTCGATGATGACAAAAAGAAAAAATATAAATCCATGTATATCTCCACCGTTCTTGCCGTCTTCCTGACAGGAGTGACAGAACCTTTGGAATTCATGTTTATGTTCTGTGCGATTCCTCTTTATCTGGTCTATGCCGTATTGCAGGGATGCGCATTCGCGATGGCGGATGTCGTTCATATGAGGATTCACTCCTTCGGCAATATCGAACTTCTGACCAGGACTCCTATGACAATTCAAGCGGGTCTGACGGGGGATATTATCAGATTTGTTTTCGTCAGTATAGCTTTTGGCGTGATCGGTTATTTTGTAGCATACTGGATGATCGGGAAATTCAATTATACGACGCCGGGACGTCTCGGTAATTATGAAGGGATGGAAGTAGAAGAATCCGGCGGGGAAGCGGTGCAGGGAAGTGCCCAGGTTGAAGGGATTATTACTCTTCTTGGCGGACGTGACAATATCGAACTGGTGGATGCCTGCATGACACGACTCCGGGTTACCGTAAAAGATATCAGTAAGGTTGCGGAACTGGAAGACTGGAAAAAATACGGAGCCATGGGACTTGTTAAGAAAGATACGGGCATCCAGGCGATTTACGGGCCCAAAGCGGATGTTCTCAAATCAGATATCAATGATGTTCTGATGAGGTAAACTTATGAAAATACTGACGTTGAATACGCATTCTCTGGTAGATGATACCATACCGGATCCTGCCGGTCAGACTGCGGCGCTGATCGCAGACAGACAGATTGATCTGATCGCCCTTCAGGAAGTGAATCAGACGATTGTCAAAGAAATGGTGCAGCCGCCGGAACTCTATGTGGGACAGGCAGATCTTCGGGAGGATAATTATGCACTCGAACTGTCCCGGGCTCTATCCCGGCTTGGATGCCTGTATGAATGGACCTGGTTTCCTATGAAGGTCGGGTATGACAGGTACGATGAAGGGCTTGCCTTGTTCTCACGGCTTCCGATCATGAAGCAGGACAATTTTCTCCTGTCAAAAACAAACGATTATCATGTTTGGAAAAAAAGGGATGCACTGGGGATAGAAGTTGTTTCCGGCGAAGATTCCTGCTGGATCTACACGATGCATATGGGATGGTGGAACGATGAAGAAGAACCGTTTCTGCCCCAGTGGCAGCGCTTTATGGAACATGTTCCTTCTGGAAAGATTTTCCTGGCAGGTGATTTCAATGCACCCGATGACCGAAAGAATGAAAGCTACGAGACGATCCTTGGGGACGGCTGGCTTGATACCCGTACGCTTGCGGATCAGTGTTCCGGGAGATTTACGACCGGCAGCGGCATAGATGGTTGGAATCAGGCCCGAGAAGGAATGCGGATCGATTACATTTTCACGAATCAACAGATGAAGATTACAAACAGCGAGGTGGTTTTTGACGGGAAAAAGACACCGAGGATATCAGACCACTTCGGACTGCTCATGGAGGAATGATGGTGAGAGAAGCTGGAATACTATTGCCCGTTTTTTCGCTGCCGGGACCGTATGGCATCGGAACCTTCGGGAAAGAGGCGCGCGGGTTTGCAGATTGTCTGGCAAAAGCAGGGCAGCGTTACTGGCAGATACTCCCCCTTGGGATTACAGGGTACGGAGATTCGCCGTACCAGTCATTTTCTACCTTCGCAGGCAATCCCTATTTTAGCGATCTTGATTGGCTGCAAAATATCGGATGGCTGAGACCGGAAGATCTGCCTGAGGATTGCGGGCAGGAGATTTTCATTGATTATGAAATGCTCTACCAAACCCGATACAAGGTTCTACGGAAGGCCCTGCATCGCTCAGACATTGAAAATGAACCGGAGTTTGCCCGTTTTTGTAATGAGGAATCATGGTGGCTTGAGGATTATGCCCTTTACATGGCGATCAAGAATGCCGAAGGGGGAAAGAGCTGGCAGCTGTGGCCGGATTCGTTAAAATACCGGGATCCGGAAACGCTTGAACGAAAGCGTGCGTCACTTCATGAAGAGATTCTTTTTCATAAATTCTTACAGTATCTTTTCTATAATCAGTGGTTTGAACTGAAACATTATGTGAATGGTCTGGGCATTCAGATCATCGGGGATATACCAATTTATGTGGCACTTGATTCCTGTGACGTGTGGGCACAGCCGGAATTGTTCCAGTTAGATGATCAAAAACAGCCGATTGCTGTGGCAGGCTGTCCTCCGGATGGTTTTTCGGCGACAGGACAGCTTTGGGGGAATCCTCTATACCGCTGGGGAGAACATGCGGCTACCGGGTATAAGTGGTGGATTAGCCGGATTGCAGCGATGAAGAAGATCTATGATGTGGTAAGGATCGATCATTTCCGAGGATTTGAATCTTATTATTCCATTCCATACGGAGAGGAGACGGCAGTGGCAGGACACTGGGAGCCGGGGCCAGGATATGCATTATTCGCTTCCGTGGAAAAAGCACTGGGAACTACGGCTGTCATCGCGGAAGATCTTGGATATGTGACCGAATCGGTTCGTGCACTTGTAGACCGATGCGGATATCCCGGTATGAAGATCTTTCAGTTTGGCTTTGATTCCCGGGATGAAGCGGGAGCAGCCCTCTACCGTCCGGATCTCTATCCACGAAACAGTGTGGCTTATACGGGTACTCATGATAATGAAACCATGATGGGATGGTTTCGTTCGATACGTCCGGCAGAAAAGCAGATGCTTCTTGAGTATCTTGAACTGAAGGATCCCGGGGAGGAAGAACTGCTTGATGCCTGTCTGGAATGTCTGATGGCAACACGATCTGATCTGGTAATCGTTCCAATGCAGGATTATCTGGCCAAAGACAATTCCGCCAGGATCAATACACCATCGACATTAGGAGGGAACTGGACATGGCGGTTAAAAGAGGGGGAGTTCGATGAAAAACTCATCCGGAAGATCCGGAATCTTACCAGGCAGCACAACCGCGCAGATGGGTAAACAGGACTTTTATTCTTGAAAGCTTTTTGATAGAATATACCTATAGATTATAAAGAAATTCGCCATGGAATAATGATAGGAGGAAAGGATCATGATCAGAGATGGAAAGGTATGGATTGCAGCGACTCAGCAAGATAAAACGCCTGTGGTGCTGAATCCGAAGATGGCGAACCGCCACGGCCTTGTGGCGGGCGCTACAGGAACCGGAAAAACCATTACCCTGAAAGTGCTTGCGGAATCTTTCAGTGATATGGGAGTGCCGGTATTCCTTGCCGATGTCAAGGGAGATCTCGCTGCCACTATGTTTGCGGGTACAGACAATGAGAATATGCAGGAGAGAATCGCTCGTTTCGGAATCGGTGATACATTTACTTATAAAGGTTATCCGGTAACGCTCTGGGATATATTCGGACAGAAGGGAATCCCGCTTCGGACGACGATCTCTGAGATGGGACCTTTGCTGCTTGCCCGTATTCTGAATCTGAACGCACTTCAGAGTGACATATTAACGATCATATTCAAAATTGCCGATGATAATGATCTGCTTTTGACAGACACAAAGGATCTTAAGGCGATGCTTCATTATGCCGAGATTCACAGTGATGAACTTGCCGCAGAGTACGGAAGAATCCAGAAGGCATCGATCGGAGCCATTACACGGGCGATCGTTGCTTTGGAGTTAGAAGGCGGAGATACTTTCTTCGGAGAACCATCTTTGAATATTCTGGAATGGCTCTCTGTTGATTATAATGGAAAAGGAATGATTTCTATCCTGGATTCGGAGAGTCTGATTAATAACGGAAGGCTTTATTCAACATTCCTGCTCTGGATGATGTCTGAGCTTTTTGAAGTCCTGCCGGAGGTGGGAGATCTTGACCGTCCGAAGATGGTGTTCTTTTTTGATGAGGCACATCTTCTGTTTGACGGAGCTCCGGAAGAGCTGCTCGATAAGATTGAGAAAGTCGTAAAACTTATCCGATCCAAAGGTGTGGGTATCTATTTCTGCACCCAGAATCCAAGGGATATTCCGGATGGTGTTCTGGCACAACTTGGGAATAAAATCCAGCATGCACTGCATGCCTACACACCGGCGGAACAGAAAAAAGTACGGGCTGCGGCTGAATCGTTCCGTGAGAACCCTGCTTTTGATACGAGAGAGGTGATCTCTTCTCTGGGAATTGGAGAAGCGCTGGTTTCCTTCCTGCAGGAAGACGGGATTCCGGGGATCGTTGAAAAAACCTATATTCTTCCACCACAGAGCAGAATGGGATCCATTACGGATGCGGAACGAGACCAGGCGATTAAATCAAGCCTTCTTTATTCCAAGTATGCGAACGCGATTGATCCGGAATCTGCTTTCGAGATTCTGACGAAGAAAGAAGTGGAAGAAGCAGAACAGGCTATGGCAGCTGCCGAGCAGGCCAGAAAAGAAAAAGAGGAGGCAAAGGCAGCCGCTGCTGCAGAAAAAGAAAAAGCAAAGGCGGAAGCTGCTGCGAAAAAAGAAGCAGAACGAAAAGCAAAGGCTGAGGCGACGAAAAAGAAAAAGGCAGTCCAGTCTGTCGGCAACAGTGTCGTAGGCACGGTCGGAAGAGAAGTCGGGAAACAGGTTGGGAAGAATTTCGGAAGCCTGGGCAAGAAAGTTGGCGGCAATCTTGGTGCGTCTTTAGGAAGAAATCTTTTTGGTACACTGTTTAGGAAATAATCGGGAGGGATGGCAATGGATAAAAACAGACCAACAGGTCGTAAAAAGCGTGTGACATCAGGTGGAACGGGTGCATACCGAAGAGGTTCGGGAGATCATTCCGGCCCGGTAGGAACCGGACACAGCCCCGGATTAGGCGGTAGCGGCGGTTCCGGCAGCGGCGGTAATCGGGCAGGCGGTGGGATTTCCTTACCGATGATCATCGGACTAATCATTGTTTTGCTTGGCGGAGGCGGTGGAATCGGCAGCGCGCTTCTCGGAGGAGGAGGCGGTTCCGGCAGCGGCTCCGGTGGTCAGAGTTTTTATCAGATGGCAACCGGTGGTTCAGGTTCGTCTTCCACATCTGGCTGGGCAGACGGCAAGTCCAACACCGGAACACTGAATACTTCCGTATCGGACCAGGCGAGAAAACGATATACGACCATCAAAGGGGACGGTTCCGACATTGTCACGTTCATGGTCTATATGTGTGGCGCAGACCTTGAGTCAAGAAGCGGGATGGCAACCAATGACCTGATGGAGATGGCCAATGCCGCAAGCAGTAAAAATATCAATCTGATCGTATATACCGGAGGAGCCAAAAACTGGCGGAATAATATCGTCAGCAGCAAGGTAAACCAGATCTATCAGGTGTCCGGCGGCGGATTAAAATGTCTTGAAAAAAATGCCGGCAGCGGTGCCATGACAGATCCTGCCACGTTGACACAGTTTATCAAATACTGCAGCAAGAATTTCCCTGCCAACAGGAATGAACTGATCTTCTGGGATCATGGCGGAGGAAGTGTAAGCGGATACGGCTATGATGAGAAGAATGCCGGCAGAGGATCCATGAGCCTGGCAGGCATCAATACTGCCTTAAAGAATGCCGGGATGAAATTTGATTTTATCGGATTTGATACCTGTCTGATGGCGACCATCGAGAACGCGCAGATGCTTGCCAAATATGCAGATTATCTGGTAGCTTCTGAGGAGACAGAGCCAGGCGTAGGCTGGTATTATACCGACTGGCTGACGAAACTGTCAAAAGATCCCGGTATGCCGACCATCGAGATTGGAAAGAATATCATTGATGACTTTGTAAAGGTATGTAATCAGAAATGTCCGGGACAGCAGACCACACTATCTCTGATTGACCTTGCAGAATTGGAAATGACAGTCCCTGATGATTTTACAGCATTTGCCAAAGACACAAGAAATAAAATCTCCAAAAAAGATTATCAGACTGTTTCCACAGCGAGAAGCAATGCCAGAGAGTTCGCCCGTTCTTCTGCGATCGATCAGATCGATCTGGTCCATTTTGCGAAGAACATGGGGACAAAGGAAGGAAAGCAGCTTGCTGCCACACTTCTTGAAGCCATCAAATACAATAAGACATCTTCGAATATGACCAATGCATTCGGGCTGTCCGCATATTTCCCATATAAGAAGACAAGAAATGTGGATAAGGCCGTGCAGACTTACGAGGCAATTGGCGTTGATGACGAATACTCTCAGTGCATCCGTGAGTTTGCAAGCATGGAGGTCGGCGGACAGATTGCGAGCGGTGGTACCGGATCTCCGCTTTCTTCACTCTTTGGTAATCTGGAGACCGGCAGTTCCTCACAGAGTGCGGGTGACATTACGCAGCTGTTAAATGCATTTTTAAACAGCCAGTCAGGCATCACCGGACTGACAAGCGGCAATTCAAATTTCTTCACCGATAAATCTTTAAAGATGGAGGATATGGCAGAGTACATCAGTGATCATCAGTTTGACACCTCCAACCTTTTCTGGCAGACCAACGATCAGGGACAGCAGGTACTGTCCATGGATGAAGATCAGTGGAATCTGATCACGGATCTTGGCTATGCCATGTATCTTGACGATGGATCGGGATATATCGATCTTGGTGTGGATAATCTGATGGAGTTTGATGATGACGGCAATCTGATCGGTGAGGTCGACGGAACATGGATTTCCATCAACAATCACCCGGTGTATTATGAGCATCTTGATTCAGTAAAAGACGGGGATAACTATATGTATTCCGGAAAGGTGCCGGCCAAACTTAACGGAGAGAAAGTGAATATCATTCTCGTGTTTGATCAGGATCATGAATACGGCTATGTAGCCGGAGCTCGTCCGGTCTATGACGAAAAGGTTTCCGAGACGGAGTCAAAAGGACTGATTGAACTGAAAAAGGGAGATAAGATTGATTTCCTCTGTGATTACTATGGATATGACGGACAGTTCAAGGCCAACTATAAGCTCGGCAAACAGCTCGTGGTGCCGGGAACCATGGAAGAACTCACCATCAGCAACACAAAAGTGGGCGATGCGAAAGAAGTGATCGCCATGTACCGTCTGACAGATATCTATCAGCAGCAATACTGGACAGAAAGGATTCCTCACTAATGGAGGAATCCCTGTCTCTAAGAGTCTGAAGATTTATAAAAATCAGCCATGATCTGCCACAGAGGCAGACCGGTTTCGGCAGCAAGGGAGGCTGCACTTTCATACTCAGGATATCTCCGTAAGGTCCCGTCAGGGAGGGTGACATCCTTGGTGAGAACTTCGCCATAAGAAAGAGCGATGCTTCCCTTTTTGCGGGGCAGGATGGTTCTTGCCATCTTCTGCCTCCGAATGCCGATCGTCGTGGTTTCCCGAAAAAGAACCATCTCCATATCCTGAAGCTGTTCTTCTTTACAGAGAACAGTAAGCAGGGTAGCGGGACGGTTTTTTTTCATGACTATGGGAGTATAAAACACATCAAGAGCACCGGCTGACAGTAAAAGGTCCATCACA
>CACZNZ010000167.1 GCA_902782625.1 uncultured Lachnospiraceae bacterium
ATCTATATCACGCCGGTCATCACGGAGGAGATGGTAGGCGATTCGATAGACATCGCCCTGCAGGCCCACGACTTTGTCGATGGAGGTGATCCCGGCCGGACGACTGAGGAAAAGGCGGCCGCTGCTTTGGAATGGCTGGAGAAAGATGAGCGCGTCGCTGCCGCGGAAATCATGGAAGACGGGAAAAACGTCTATTTCGTAACAAATGACAACGTAGGAGCCGTCTACCAGACAGAGCCGGATAATGAATGGGCAAAAAATAATTATGCAGGATTTGACGAGGGAGATTCGGAAAGTCTTGCAGAAGAGACTCCCTTGGCGGACCTCTTTAGTGAAAACGGAACAGACATAATCGACGAGAATGACCCGGTTCTGTTTCAGGAGACATCCGGTTCCATGGTCTCTACAGATCCGGATGTTCTCCTTCTTATGCCCTGCCCGGATGCAATGGATGCCGGAGTATGTGAAAGCCTTCGGGCAGATACAAGAGTTCTTGCAAATGCTTTTGATAACTCTGAGCCAACAATTCTGGAAAATGACAATGCTGCCTATGCAATCATTCAAAAAAGACTAAATGAATACGGATTCATCACCTTTTTTACCCACGGAGGCACACAGGGATCAGATAAAAAGAATGGCAATTATACGCACTATCTGCTCTGTGAAATGAAATTTACTGAGAATGACAAGCAGGATACTGTCCAAAGAATGAAGGACAAGCTGCAGACTTACGCTTATGGAGGGTATTACGGGGACGATGAAGGAAAGGAAGACTTTAAAGACTTCTATTCTGCTTTTTATTCTGAAAAAGAAAAGATTAACAACAATAAAAAACCATTGCTGTTTTTGTCTACAACAGGTAATGAGTGCAAACTTCTTATGACGGGACAGTATTTGATAGATCGTTATCAGGATCAGTACTTTGATAATGCAATCTTCTTCTTTGTAAACTGTCATGGACTTGAGTACAGAACGCTCGATGAATTTCTGATCAGTCACGGCTGCCGCTATGTCCTGGGTTTTTTGGACCATGTCCGGATGACTGACGCAAAACGATATTATTCAAATCTGGCTGCAAGGCTGACTGATTTTGCAGAGACACATATTGACCATACGAAAGAGATGCAGGAAGTCTTCGACAAAATAGAGGAACTCCCTGAACACTGGATTTTCTATATAGAAGTATATGCGGTGATGCAGACTTTGGAGGATCGTCTTGTTCGTTCACGGGATACAGGCTCGCCTCCGGACTGGTCAAATGGAGATACAGAAATCAAGCAGTATATCCGGGAGAAGATTCAGCGTGTTTATGGAAATGACTGGGATAATAACGCTTGGGAATTCTATACCAAAGACGGCGATACCTATGTGAAGACAGGCAAAACCTTTACACAGGAGATTCAGGACGTGACGTACGATTCGGCACAGTGGGAAGAGCTTCTGCGGAATACGGCGTTTGACTGTGTGAATGATCATCTTCAGGAAAGCGGCCGGTCGAACGCGGATATTCAAAACCTTCTACAGGCGTGGAAGAACACAATAACCCTGCAGTATTTTGAAAATAACCGCGAGAGAACAATCGGCGAGCTTCTCCGGGAGACAGCCGCCGCTCAGGTGCCTGCAGCCGAAGCGGCTATTGAGAGCGCATTGCCGGAGGCAAATCGGCAGGAAACTCTATTGGAGGCCCTGATCACATATATTCAGGGAAAGGAGTATGAGCGCTGGATTTCGCGATGTTTTGACCAGGAGGAGCAGAAATGGCTTTTGTGGTATATCGACCCGCCCACTTCAATTGAATCATATAACAAAGATGCGATTCCGGCCGACGCGATGGATACCACCCTTTATTATCTGACCGGCGACAATCCTGTCTTCGCCCTGAAAGGAAGCGGTACATTTACAGGCACTGTGGTTGTCCAGGATGTGAACGAGGAAGAGAAACCGGTCGGCGAGCCGCTGCCGGCAGCCGGGGCGGAAGTGACTGCCTATCTGCTGAGTAATCAGGCTTACACAGAAGTGGGCAGAGCCAAAGCGGATGATCAGGGCGTATTCCTCTTTGAGGA
>CACZNZ010000168.1 GCA_902782625.1 uncultured Lachnospiraceae bacterium
ACGGATCGATACTGTTCAAAGCCTGCGCAATCCGAAATTTGATCGAGAAGAGATGAGCTGTAAACCTCCATTGAATGCTTTCGCTCATTGGACTGCATAAGGCGATATGAACCTGCCGTGTTCGCACTGCAGCGTTCAACTACAATACCTTTGTCATTTGGGTTGACTAAGATTCGGACATACATAGGATTATCCAATCTGCGGAGTGTGCTCCGGTGGATGCGGAGCCGGTGTCGACCGATATCGACAGTGATGGCAGGGGCCTCATCTGAGAAAGGCACGGTATCCATAACGATTATTGCTCCTCTCGAATCAGTATTGGTCGTGGTGTGCTACCAGGCCCGCGATCCTGGACGCTTATAGTCACGAAGTCATCAAAGCGACTGATGGTATATCTTCGCTCATGTTCTTCAACGGGCAGACCAAATTGGTGCTCCCACGATTCTTTGTAAACGGGATTCTTTGTGTAAATAGATTTGACAATATTCCCTTCCTCATCAAAAACGGCTTTCCCAGGGAATATGAGGGCAGCAGACATATCGAACAGAAAAAGCCGTTCACCTTTGGCCCGAATCATTTTTCCAATCATCCGATGGCGATTGTTGAGATTCCAACCCATGACTTCGGTCAGGAGACTACAAAAGGCATCCTTACATAGGATTCGGCGCATATGCCCTTTGGGCGTACTCCATAGTATCGAATCCTTAAGGTCTTCAGTACAGGGCTTTACAGCAAGTTTCTTGTCTGCCTCATTAATGAGGACTTGAATCCTGGTAACATCTGGGGCTTTTCTGAGGCAAATCTTATTCAGATAGAGGTTGTTCCTGCAAATAGTTAGCTGAGGTTCTCTGGAGTGAGCGAAGAATTCTTCTCGTGTGATCTGATAACCAGCGTAGGAGAAGTCATCATCCAAGATAAATTCATCTTTTTTTCCTGTAACGGGATCGATCTGGATCATATCTTTGAGACCGTCAATGACAAGCTGCTCACTGTCCATTCGATACGCCTTCCTTTATGTCAGATACAATGCTGGTGATTTGTCGTTTGAGTTCTTGTGGTTCGGTTGCTTTGAAAGGATCATTTCGGGGCAGAGCTCGCCCCTTTTCCTGAATATCCCACCCCTGATCAGATACAGGAATAGGATCCTGCTGATAGTAGTCGCTGCCAAAACTAGATGCCCATGCAGCAGGCATCGCTATGAACCGCGCGATTTCTTCAGGCGGGCATTCTTCCTCATCGGGCTCCGGGTCCTCTTTTTCAGCGTACTGTCGGATAACAGCTTCTGCGTCCTTGAGATCGAACACGAGGATTGAATCGTTCCCGTTTCCACGGCACTCGCCCTGAATAAGATGTTCGCGGTCAACAGGCCAATTCATGATTTCATAGAAAACAGGCAAGTAGGCGCGGCCAATGATATAACGGGGATGGTTCTTCTTGCCGTCAAAAGTACACCAGTCAATCGCGGTCCGTTCTCCCTTGTGCGAGGCCCTCACCACAAGAAGCTTCCGTAACGGATCCAATAAGAGCTCCACATACTTGCAGCTGTTCATGCACTGGAGGCAATAAGAGTAAAAGTTAATTTTCTCATAGGAAAGCTTGACCGTGCACTTGTTGGGGCTCTCGAAAAACTGGCCTCGGACGACGGAAAAGCCTCTGAGGTCCAATGTGCCTTTTTCCAGGACAACAGAATCATCGGCGGCTTCCTTTTTGCTGACAGAGGATGCTGCCTTGATGTACTCGGCTGCGTCGAAGCCGGTCCAGCGGGGATTAACGACAACAAAGCCTTTGAGCGGGCCTTTATCAATGACGTGCAGATGGGGGAGCATACCAGTTCTGCCGGTCATGCTGTGGGCCAGCAGCTGTTGAGCAGCAAAGAAGTCATCTCGGGAAATGATCCCTTCGTGATGATCAAGCTGACGATATTGCGGTTTCTTACCATCGTTTTTGACGGCCTTATGATCCAAGTAGCTGGGCGTCCATGTTTTGTGCGCCAGCACATCTCCACAATGGCGCTCGTTTTGAAGAATAGCGATGACCGAGCTGGGGGACCAGACAACATTCCCTTTCTTGGTTTCAAGCTGGAGCTTTGTGAGTTCGTCGGCAATCTCCTGAGGCGTATAACCGTAAAGGAACATGAAAAAGATCAGCCGGACGGTCTGCGCCTCGTTTTCGTTAACAACAAGATTGCCGTCTTCGTCCTTGTCATACCCGAGGAGCTTCGGTAGCATGAAAATGCCTCTTCGGAAGCGCATTTCATAGGATAGGTTCATTGCGCTGCTTCTCGTGCGGCTTTCCTCCTGAGCAAAGGAAGCGGTAAAAGTCAGCGCCATCTCGCTATCGTCCCTCAGCGTATATAAGCCCTCTGTTTCAAAGAAAACGCCAACCGGCGGTTTCAGTGCGGCAAGCATGCGGATATAGCCGATACAGTCATAGATGTTTCGGGCAAAACGGGAAACGCTCTTTGTTACGATCAGATCCAGCTTGTGCTGCTTACAGTCCTCGATCATTTTGATAAAGGATTTTCTGTGTTTGAGGGATGTACCGGAGATGCCCTCGTCGGCGTATATCCGATATAGATGCCAGTTTGGGTAGCGATCAACCAGATCAGTATAATGGTTTCTTTGCAACTCAAAGGAAGACGTTTGGCGCGGATCGTCAGTTGAGACTCGGACGTAAACACCGACACGTTTATCTCGGTCGTCTTGTAAAATATCTACGCGCTCTTCTGCCGGGATTACCTCAAGCAGCTCCGGGGATACGCCTTTATAGCGATTGCGTATTTTCTCTTTTTCTAATTCCTTCGATGTATTATTCCCATGCAATTCACTCCCTATATTAAAGAATCCACATGCTTTGTGGGTAGCTTAATTATATCTCTGGTATAATGATGAGAACAGAGACGGCCAGTTCCTCCACCGGTACG
>CACZNZ010000169.1 GCA_902782625.1 uncultured Lachnospiraceae bacterium
CACGGAAAAGGTTAGTAGGAAGAAGGTTCTTATTTTCCCTCGCTACCACCAGCTCGATGTTGTACGGAAGCTGATTGCTGATGTTTCCACGAATGGTGCTGGTCACAACTACTTGATCCAGCATTCCGCGGGCTCTGGAAAATCGAATTCTATTGCATGGACGGCTTATCGTTTGGCTTCTCTGCATGACGAGGATAACAATGCCATCTTTTCCAGTGTTGTTGTCGTCACCGACAGAAGAGTACTGGATGCACAGCTCCAGGAGACTATTTCCGGCTTTGACCATACACTTGGTGCGGTTGAGACCATCGGGGAAGATAAGACTAGCAGGCAGTTAAGGGACGCTATCAATGCCGGTGTCCGCATTGTCGTGACTACACTGCAAAAATTCCCTGTTATCTACCAGGAAGTAGACAGCGCAAAGGGGAAGAACTTTGCCATTATCGTCGACGAAGCACATTCCTCTCAGACCGGATCTTCTGCAATGAAGCTGAAAGCTGCACTGGCAGATACCGAAGAGGCCCTGCGCGAATATGCTGAAATAGAGGGTAAGGAAGAGGATGAGATCGATCAGACTGACAAGCTCGTCCAGGAGATGCTCATTCATGGCAAGCACAAGAACCTTTCCTTCTTTGCTTTTACCGCCACTCCCAAGGGAACAACGCTGGAGATGTTTGGAACCGAGTATGATGATGGCAGTTTCCACCCGTTCCATATTTATTCCATGCGGCAGGCAATTGAGGAGGGATTCATCCTGGATGTTCTCCAGAACTACATGACTTATGACACGTGTTTCAAGATTGCAAAAACCATAGAGGAGAATCCGGATGTGCCCGGAAGCCGTGCTGCTAAAGTTATCCGTAAGTTCGAAGAACTACACCCATACAATATCAGCCAGAAGGCGCAGATCATCGTAGAAACTTTCATGGGAACAACGCGTCACAAAATTGGCGGGCGCGGTAAGATGATGGTCGTTACTTCTTCCCGTCTGGCAGCGGTGCGCTATTATCATGAGTGCAGGCGGTATATTGAAGAAAAAGGCTACGACGATATCGGAGTCCTTGTTGCTTTCTCCGGATCTGTAAAAGATATGGGCGAGGAATACACCGAACCCAAGCTGAACGTCCGCAAAGACGGCAGCCACATTGGAGAATCGCAGACGAAAGCGGAATTCCGTGAAAACTTCCATATTCTCGTTGTTGCGGAAAAATATCAGACAGGATTTGATGAACCGCTGCTCCATACGATGATCGTTGATAAGAAGCTCCGAGGGGTAAAGGCAGTGCAGACTCTTTCCCGACTGAACCGGACATATCCCGGCAAAACAGATACCTTTGTGCTCGACTTTATCAACACACGGGAAGATATCCAGAAAGCATTCCAGCCATTCTACCAGGAGACGACACTGGAAGGCGAGGTCAATACGGATTTGCTTTACCAGGTCCAGCACGATCTTCACGTGTACAATAGTTATTCCGATCTGGATATCGAATTATTCTCCGGGGAATATTTTAACTGTAAGAAACAGGATGACAAGGCAATGGGCAGGATGACCAGTATCCTGAAACCCGTAGCTGATCGCTATAACAGGCTTTCTCCTGATGACCGCTACCAGTTCCGACGTAAGTGTAGGAGCTTTATCAAGTGGTATGGATACGTTGCTCAGATTGCCCGGATGTTTGATGAAGACTTACACAGGGAGTATGTGTTCCTAAGTTACCTGATAGGGCTTCTTCCGGATGATAAAATCCAGATGATTGATCTGGAGGGAAAACTGAAACTTGAGTATTATAAATTACAGAAAACGTTTAAAGGATCGATTCCATTAAATGATGAGAAGGGGGTGTATACTCCGGCCAGTGCTACAGGAGATGCCATTCCGGAAGAAAAGAAACCGCTTGACGAGATAATCGAAAAGATTAACGAACAATATAAGGGTGCGTTTAAAGACGCCGACAAAGTACTGCTCAGTGCACTCAGAGAAAAGCTGATGAAGGACCAGAAGCTGCAGAAAATGGCCAAGACCAGTGATCCACAGATTTTTGCGGAGAGCATCTTCCCGAAAGCGTTTGGGACAGCTGCACAGGACAGTTATATGGAGTCTCAAGAAACGTATACTTCTCTGTTCGAGGACCAGGCAAAGTACAATGCTATAATG
>CACZNZ010000170.1 GCA_902782625.1 uncultured Lachnospiraceae bacterium
GATTGCTGTCGTCGGACGAAACGGCTGCGGAAAAACGACACTTCTGAAACTGATCTCAGGAGATATTGAACCTTCCAATCCCCGCGGGGATGAGAACTTTTCCATGATCCTGGCAGGCGGCCAGCAGATCGGTTTCCTGCGGCAGATCAATTTTACAGATACTCAGATTTCAGCGGGAGATGAGATCCGCAAGGTCTTTGCCCGCATCTATGACTGTGAGCGCAGAATGCTGGAGATTGAAGCCAGTCTGACGCAGCTGCCCGGAGATTCCGGGGAAGCGTCTAAGCTCCTCAAAGAATACGACTCTCTCCAGAAAAAATACGACGCCATGGGCGGACATGACAGCGAGCGGGAAATGGAGATCATGTTCCATCAGTTCGGATTCTCTCCGGAGGATCTGCTGCGTCCGATGGGCAGCTTCTCCGGCGGTCAGCAGACTAAGATCGCATTTATCAAACTTCTTTTGAGCAAACCCGATATCCTGCTTCTGGATGAGCCCACGAACCATCTGGACCTGCCTGCCATTGAATGGCTGGAGGGGTATCTGCGGACCTATCCGAAAGCGGTAGTGGTAGTTTCCCATGACCGGGTTTTCCTGGACAATGTGGTATCGGTTACCTATGAGATCGAATACCACCGGATCAAACGCTATGCCGGCAATTACACGGCTTTCGTTGCACAGAAAGAGGAAGCCCTGGCCAAGCAGGAGAAAGATTATGAAGCCCAGCAAAAAGAGATCCGTCGTCTGACAGAGTGGATCGAGAAATGGAAGAACACCCCGACTAAAGTTTCCGCGGCGCATTCCAAGGAACGGGCGATCGAGCATATGGTACTGGTGGAAAAGCCGAGGAGATTTGATACCACCACATTTAAAGCACATTTTTCACCAAGGATCTCCAGCTATTCGGAAGTCCTGGACGTACGGAAACTGTCGATAGGATATGACCATGAATTGAGCTGCGTCACATTCCGACTGATGCGGGGCGAGCGGCTGGCGATCGTCGGTGAAAACGGCAAAGGGAAATCCACCCTTCTGAAGACCCTGATGGGCATGGTTCCGGCTCTCGGAGGTACATTCAAAATCGGAACCAATGTGGAAATCGGATACTATGACCAGCAGAAGGCCGTGATCAATGACGAAGATCCGGAACAGACGATCCTTGACAATTTCTGGGATACCTACCCCCGCCTGACCAATGAAGAGGTAAGGAGTACCCTGGGTGCTTTCGCTTTTTCCCAGGAAGAGGTGGAGAAGAAGCTGGGACAGCTTTCCGGAGGAGAACGGGTCCGGCTGGCACTTTGTAAAATGTTTTACACGCGGCCGAATTTCCTGATTTTGGATGAGCCGACGAATCATATGGATATCCTGGGCAAAGAATCCCTGGAAAAAATGCTGAAGGCATATGAAGGGACTGTCCTGTTCGTCTCTCATGACCGGTATTTCATCAACCAGATCGCAACAGCCGTACTGAATATCGGGGAACAGGAAGCAAACAGTGCCTATGAGGCATTTGAGGTAGAGAAGATCGCCGGCGGATCCGCAGCCAGGCCTTCCATTGCCGGGACAGGAACAGCATTACCGGGCGGAAAGGCAGGAAACGGCAGCTTTGTGTCAGGCCAGCCGGCTTCAGGCAAAGCGGAAACATCAGCGGAAGGATCCAGGGCTGTTTATAACAACCCGGGTAAGATCAGATCCAGGCTGGAGCGTCGAATCGAGAAACTCCAGCAAAACCTGGCAGATTCAGAAGAACTGACCAGGCAGCTGAAAGAGAAACAGGCAGATCCCTCGATGTCTGCAGACTATGAAAAACTCATGTCTATACAGACCCAGCTGGAGGAAGCAGAGGCAGAGCAGGAAGAACTGCTGATGCAGATCCTGGAAGCGGAAGAAGAACTGGAAAGCCTGAATAATGTGTGATGGCACATTCTCTTTGCGGGGCATGACCGGGCAGCGTATCCATTTTTCATCAGACTGAAGACAAAGTACCAAAGACAATGCTTTTGCTGGCATCCTCGTATTTTGTGGAGAACACAGCTTTGTTCTCCTTTTTTCCATTTAGCTGTCAGAAACAATTTTTATCAGGTTGAGGAGGATCGACAGGCTTTTGAGTGCCTTCCGCTTGACAAATTTACAGGTTGGGGAGCGTTTTCAACCCCTGGATCATCCTCATCCTGCAAATTTGTAAAGATTACGGACGAAAACACTCCCCGGGTTGAAAATTCGATGTGCGAGTACGGAAAATCAGGAGAAAACTATCCCCAGGTTGAAAAATTGTAAAAGGAAGGATCCCTTAAGCAGAAAGCCTTGTATACCATTTTAAAAGTGACTTTGTCTTTGCTCTGGTGAAAATCTAAGATTTTCATTTATACATGAAAAAACTTGACAAGCACAGGGTAGTGAGATGATAAAGGAAGTCCCGGCTCGATGTTTTTAATTTAGTATAGTGCTTTTGCACGAAAGTATGTTATAATCCAAACGTCTTTTTTGTTAATCTAAACTAAAAGAAAGAAGGGAATGTCATGAAGAAAAGCTTAGTAGTACTTCTGGCTGTGTGCGTTGCAGCAGCAATGCTTCTCAGCGCTTGTGGGGAGAAGAAAGCAGATCCGAAACCGGAAGAGGTGGTTTCAACCGTAGTTGAGGAAGTCTCCGAAGCAGCAGAAGAAGTCGTCGAAGAAGCATCCGAAGCA
>CACZNZ010000171.1 GCA_902782625.1 uncultured Lachnospiraceae bacterium
ACTATTGATTTCGTCGATAAAGAGAATACCTTCTTTGCGTCCGGTTTCCTCCATATAACGGTAGATACTGTAGATGATTTCGCTCATGGTGTATTCCGTGACGGAATATTCTTTCCCTTCAAATGTTTTCTCCCGGATGAAAGGGAGTCCTACGGCACTTTGCCTGGTGTGATGAGTGATCGTATAGGCGACCAGGCCGATTCCGCATTCTCTGGCGATTTGTTCCATAATCTGGGTCTTGCCGATGCCGGGAGGCCCCATTAACAGGATTGGCCTCTGTCTGAGAACAGGGATGCGGTACTGCCCGTATTCGTCTTTGGCCAGATAGGCCGTAACGGTATGTTTAATATCTTCTTTTGCTTTTTTGATGTTCATAAAGTTCCTCTTCAGAAAGATGTATTTTCATGGCCCATGATGGTACGTTGTCGGGGGTTTCTTCTCCGATGAAGACAAACGCAGTCTGATAAGACGGTGCGCGCGCGGGGTAGATTCCCTTGCCGTCAGTAAAATACAGGACGCCTTTCAGGTCATGAAGCTTTCCATCCTCCACCATTTTACTGATGAAGGAAAAAGCAGGACGAAAGTCAGTACTTCCGCCTCCTTTCAGGTCAAATCCAGCCAGAATGCGGTCTATGTCTTCTTTATTCTTTAATATTTCATGGGCCTGAATTTGGCTGTCGGCCTGAATGATGTGAATCTGGCTGTTCCTGAAAAAACTGTCTCTCTTCCGGATAATGTCAAATGTCCTGTAAAGAAACTGTTTTACCAGATCTCCACTGGTAGAGTAGCTTGTATCAAGGACGATGACAAAGGTAAGAATCTTGGAAGCTTCTCTGCTCTCAGGGTGTTCGATGAGTGGCATGTTCCGATAAAGGCGGAGACCATACGTGTAGTATCCCGGGTCAAAGGAATCCTGGTCGATGTGCATTTCTTCGCGAAGCACAGTGAATTTTCTGAGGAAATCTGTGTAGGTCCTCTGTGGACGCCCTGCTTTGATCTGGGTGTGAAGAAGAGCACTTCCTTCTCCGTCTTCCTCGCCTCTTGTGCTCATTTCCCTATCCGCTCTGCGGCTAAGCTTATCCCACATATCACCGGCTTTTTTCTGAGCGGCGGAAGGGTTTTCTTCCTTTGGCCAGAAGCGGTGGTCATCTACAAAAAACTCCATGAGCAGACGGTTCTTTTCCTCGTCGGTAAAGGTAAGGAGCATGCGGTAGATGTTTGCTGCAGTGACCGGAATCTCCTTCTGGGATAATTCCTGATACAGTTGACTCCTGAGACCAGACAGGATCCGGTTGACAGAGGGCTTTTTCAGACTGTCGATCATCCACTCTACAGCAATATCACAGGAAAGATTCCAAAGACGCTCTTCCCTTCCCTGTCTTAGCCAAAGGTGCCTGAAAATGCAGTGAAGAACACTGTGCAGATAGGCACGCTGCAAAAACAGTGGATTCTCAGGATACAGCCTTAGAAGCTGCTCACTGGAATAATACAGGTAGATGCCGTCGGTGGCAAAAGATGCAAGACGCGGATCAGCCTTCCAGGTGAGTGCCTGCAGAGCCGTGTCGAAATAACGGAAATCCAGGTAAAGACTGTCGCGAAGAAGCGGCAGAATCTTCTCACACATATTTCGTTCCCAGTCAGTCTGTGTGGTTTTATGTTTCATCGGTTACCAATCAAGATCATAAAGATCGTCCTTCTTTTGTTTTTGCTTTGCCTTGATGATGATTGCCGCTCCCTCGCCCCATTCTTTTTCGATGGTGCGGTTTCGGATCTCATCAAGAAGAGTAGCATCAGGTGAAAAATCTCTGGTCAGATAATTCAGTAGTGATGCGTCTTTTTGGGTTAAGGCCATCAGGAAAGCCTCTTTTAAATGGGTCTGTACGGTATCCCGATATAGAGATTCGGCATCCTTCAAAAGGCTGACCGGATAGCGCAGACGGCATAGAGAGGTCATCAGAAGACTCGAGACAGATTCTTCGTGAATGGCGGAAGAAAAACAGCCATCGTAACGAAGGAAATCGATCTTTCCTTGCGAAAATGCTTTCCTCATCCGAAAGCCTTCTCCGTGGACACTCCTGGTAAACAGATGGGCAGGAGTTACTTCGTCAAGCCATTCATAATATTCCGGGAAAAATAAAACAGCTGAGATTTCCTTTTCGGTGCAGAACTGTACGGTCATATCATCTGTTAATCTTTCGAGAAGCAGAGGAAGACCGGTTTTGTCCTTTTCCGAACTGCGTATCGTCAGCAGTTTAAGGCGGGTGTCATTGGTAAAGACATCGCTTCCGATGCCACGGATCAAAGGTCCTGTTGATAAAGAACGAAGGCTTCGGCAGTTATAGAAGGCTCCGTTGTGGATCACTTTGACTTTCGAGGGAAGCCGGACCATTTCCAATGCCCTTCCAGCAGCAGCCGGAGGCAGGAGTTGTCCGTCAGCCCTCTTTTTCAGTTCTTCTGCAGTTATGCTGTCCTGGTCCAGATACAGGTCTTCTGATGCAGAAGGGAATCTGTCGGCAAAACAATATGGACCGATTTCCGTGACAGGTATGTTGTTAATGTACTCCGGCAGCACAAGAGAAGTATCGTATCCGTAGACTTTCAGAAGTCGGATTCCTTCCTTTGTAGGCTGCCAGAGCAAAGATAATGTTTGATTCTGCATACGATGATAATAGCACGGGTGGGTGAAACGGGCAAGTGATGCCTTAGAAGGCTTTTGTTCCTACATATTGCCAGTATGGCGTGATCGACCAGCGAATGGTTGTGCCTTCGGCATTCCTGAAATCAACCCCGCCCTTTCCTTTGATTGTCAGCGTGATTTTTCTTGATTTATTTTGATTGAGATTCACTTTATAGTTTCTAAAAGTCTTGTGGCCAACTTTTTTTCCGTTACATAGAAGTGTAATCTCAAGTTTGTTGAAACGGATCAGTTTAAAGATACGTGAGTTTTTAACGTAGGCTGTGATGGTGTATGTGTTGCCTTTGAGTGAAATCTTTTTCGGACTGAATCTGGCTTTGCCATAACTCATGCCTCCGGTGTCACTGGTACCGGAATATTTACGGAAATTTGCTTTCCCTTTCTTTGCTTTAGATTTGGGACCGCTGATAGGCTTTTTCACACCGGCCACTTTGATCTCTGCAGCAACGCGGTATTTTCCGGATCCGGCTCCTTTCTTCTTATAGATATAAGTGGTCTTCGATTTGCCAAGATGTTTGATCACCTTGCTCCCTTTATAGATTTTATAGCCGGTAGCTCCTGTGACCTTATTCCATTTGAGCCCGGCCCTTGCCGAGGATATCTTTGTGACAGAAAGGGTTGGTCTCGCGAGTTTTTTTGAAGAAATGGTTACTGTCTTCCAGCCGGTGTATTTTTTTTCAGAGCCGCTTATTCTGTAAATGCGCCATCTAAAGGAAGTCTTTTTATTATATGGTATCTTTGTGTTGATGGAAGTATTCCCCCAGTAACCAAGAACTTTATCGGCGATAAGATTATTCCCCTTGTAAACCTGAATGCCGATATTATGATCTTTTGTTGTGATGTCGATTGTAGCGATTTCCGGACGGAAACTGCCGATCACGACACTGCCGTCGTTCCAGGAGGGAGCAGGAATGCTGTATCCTGGGGAGCCGCCGGAACCACCGCCGGAACCGCCGTCGGAAGAACTGCTTTTTGATGTGGTTATCGTCACCTCATTCGAGAGCGCCCCGACTTCGGTTGAACCGCTTTTGTTGGCGGCGACGGCAAAGGTGTAGCTGGTATCAGGACTCAGGGAATTGATTGTTTTTGAGTATATGCCATTGGACGATGTATCAATCTCCACAAATGAACCTCCGGTCTTTTGATAGATGACATGATTGCCTCCGTGTGAGGATGTCCATGACAGCTTTACTGATGTAGAACTTATGTCCGATGCCATCAGGCCGGTCGGCTGGGGCAGCGAGTTGGTCTTTACCAGATAGCTGTTCGTATTGTTGTTGAAATTAGTGCCGTTATAATACCCATCAACATACAGAGTATAGTATTTCCCCTGCTCCAAAGCCGTTAATGTAAAGATCCTTTCAGAACTGTGATAAATCGGTTCAACATCTGTTCCTGCCCCCAGCTTGGTATTGCTGATTCTCCAGTAAAATTGAATGTTTTTGGTAGCATAACCCTGTTCGAAATCTGAAATAATATCATTGAGATCATCCATCGTGAAAGTTAAGGTCGTACCTGGAGTGATAGTATGGTCTCCGTTTACACCCTGAAACACATTGTCTGGAATGTCATATCCGCCGCCAGCATGCGCTTTGACGGGAATTAGCAGAAAAATCATAACCATTGCAAATATAAAATATATTTTTTTCATACTTCCGTCTCCTTTCTTTATATTGATATATTGATAATGTAAAATCGGTTTGCCTATCTTTTCTTTCGTGTGTATAATTGTAATAAGATTATACAATATATTATCTGATAATTGTATGATTTCTGATTGATTTAACATAATAATAACATAATATCATGATTTATACTGAGAATGAAACAAGATTACCACAAATTGTGAGATGATATGTCATCGGCAGATCATGGAAGGATAGGAGGAATATAATGCGATACGGACCATTTCTGAAAGATCGGGGAACGATCGGATATGTGGCACCATCTTTTGGATGCAACATTGAGCCGTACCGGTCTTCTTTTGACCATGCACTGGAACATTTTCAAAAAGAAGGGTACAAGGTCCTGCCCGGACCGAATGCCTATGAAGGGAGCGGGCTTGGTATAAGCAACACACCTGAAAAATGTGCTGCTGAATTCATGGAATGGTATGAGAGAAAAGATACCGATATCCTCCATTCTTGCGGGGGCGGGGAGCTGATGTGTGAAATCCTGCCATATATTGATTTCGAAAAGCTTAAAAAACTTCCACCGAAATGGTTCATGGGTTATTCGGATAACACCAATCTGGTGTTTCTTCTTGCAACGATCTGTGATGTGGCAGCAGTATATGGTCCCTGTGCCCCAACGTTCGGGATGGAACCATGGCATCCGGCACTGCAGGATGCATGGGATCTTCTGCGGGGTAAAAAGAAGATCGTTACCAATTACGATCGATGGGAATCGGAGAGTCTGAAGACAGAAGACAATCCGCTGGAGCCCTATAACCTGACAGAAGATTTCAGGCTTCATACTTATGTGAACGGGAAGATGGACACTGCAAAAGAGTTTTCTTTTTCAGGACGACTGCTGGGGGGCTGTATGGATATCCTTTACATTTTGTGCGGCACCAGATTCGATTACGTCAAAGCATTTCAGGAAAGATACCGGGAGGATGGTGTCCTGTGGTTCCTGGAATCCTGTGATTTGACACCTCTGGATATGCGTCGTACATTGTTCAGCCTCCGGGAAGCAGGCTGGTTTGAAACAGCAAAAGGATTCCTGATCGGAAGACCCTATCATTTTGGAGAGGAATTATTTGGAGCAGATCAGTATAATGCTGTGACAGGGATTCTCGGTGAACTTGGCGTGCCGATTGTGATGGATGTGGACATAGGGCACCTCCCGCCGACGATGCCGGTGGTATCGGGAAGTCTTGGTACCGTCACAGTAAAAGGAAACAATCTGAAACTTGCTATGGATTTTGTCTGAAAGGAGAAAATAATCCTATGAAATTGATATCTTGGAATGTGAACGGCCTTCGCGCCGCGATGAAAAAAGGATTTGAGGAATTTTTTCTGAGCCAGGAAGCAGATCTGTTCTGCGTACAGGAGACCAAGCTTCAGGAAGGGCAGATTGATTTTGCCCCGGAAGGCTATGAATGCTATTGGAATTATGCTGAAAAGAAAGGCTACTCCGGCACGGCTATATTCACCAGAAAAAAACCACTTCACGTCTATTACGGTCTCGGCATAGAGGAGCATGATCAGGAAGGACGGGTCATCACGCTTGAATTTGAAGATTTCTATTTCGTGGTGGTCTATACGCCCAATTCTCAGACAGAGCTTCGCAGACTTGATTACAGAATGAAATGGGAAGACGATTTCCGGGAGTATCTGTGCAGACTTGACAAAGAAAAACCGGTCATCCTTACGGGCGATCTCAATGTCGCCCATACGGAGATCGATTTAAAGAATCCGAAAACAAATACAAAAAATGCCGGGTTTACCCAGGAGGAGAGGGATAAATTCTCAGAGCTGCTTGACGCAGGCTTTACGGATACATTCCGATACCTTAATCCCGATGTGACAGGCGCCTATACCTGGTGGTCTTATCGGTTCCGGGCCAGAGAAAAGGACGCCGGATGGCGTATCGATTATTTTGTGATCTCCGACCGCCTGCGCAGCAAGCTGAATGATTCCATCATATATAAGACGGTAATGGGATCGGATCACTGTCCGATCGGACTGGACATCGAGTTGTAATCCTCGATCAGTCCCATGATAATAGAGATAGCATTATTAAGAGTGCTCTGCTTGAGCGCTCTTAAATATTCTGCTTTTTCACTGTAGACATATAAAACGGCTTTGAGCAGGTTGTCTCCTGTCAGATCTTCTTCCTGCAGGACATAACTGTATCCGGATTTTTCGAAGGAAGAGGCGTTCAGAATCTGATCTCCACGGCTTGCAGCGGCGGAAAGCGGAATCAGGATATTCGGGATGTTCAGGGCTAGTAACTCACAGATGGCATTGGCTCCTGCGCGTGAAATAATAAGATCTGTTGCGGCAAACAGGTGCTTTAGCTCTTTCTTGGCATATTCGAACTGCTTGTAGCCGGGCGTGCCGTCAAGTTCTTCGTTAAAATGTCCTTTTCCGCACAGATGAATAATATCAAACTGAGCCAGGAGACCTTCCAGGTTTTCGTAGATGGCATTGTTGATGGCGACGGAACCGAGACTTCCGCCCATGACCATCAAGACTGGTTTGCTTCCGTCAAAACCGCATATCCGGTATGCTTCCTCCGCGGATCCCTTAAACAGTTCCTGTCTGATGGGAGAGCCGCTAAGGACTGCTTTATCTTCCGGAAGATGTTCAAGGGTCTCCGGGAAATTGCAGCAGACTTTGGTAGCTGACGGGATGGCTATTTTATTGGCAAGTCCGGGTGTGATGTCCGATTCATGGATGATCACCGGGACTTTTTTTCTTTTGGCAGCCAGAACAACAGGTACGCTGACGAAACCGCCTTTGGAAAAAACGATATCTGGTTTTAATGATTTGATAATACGGGAAGCATCGGTA
>CACZNZ010000172.1 GCA_902782625.1 uncultured Lachnospiraceae bacterium
ATATTTGACAGAGGTTCGTAAAGCATCACCGTCTACGGTAAGGCATTATATTGACGCCTTAAACAATATCTCCAGACGGCTGAAAGAGAAAGGCGTTGTGAGAGAAAATATATATGAGATTATGAATCTGAACAATCTGGAAGAGGTCCGAAGGGCACTATATGCTGATTCTGAATTTATCGCGCAGGATTCTAGGGGAAGAAGGATGTACAGTGCTGGACTAAATAATTATTATCGCTTTGCTTCTGGAGAAGGATTTGCAGACAACCGGAGCGTTGAAACAGAAGATTCAATGAGGCTAATGGATATTCCTATCATCGCAGGTGAACCGTGTATAGTGTCTCATGTAGAATGGAGCCGCTCCAATATCCTGAGGGAACAAGTTTTATCAACTGCCGGCTATACTTGTGAAATTGACCGAAGCCATCAGAGCTTTATCGCAGAAAAAACGAATAAGGCTTACATGGAGGGGCACCATGCCATTCCAATGAAGAACCAGCCACAATTCGAAAACAGTTTGGATGTCTATGCAAATATTATCTGCCTCTGTCCTGTATGTCATCGACGTATTCACCATGGACTAAAAGCGGATCGCGTTCATATGATGAATATGCTGTATGAAAGTAGAGCGGACCGTCTTGCAAACAGCGGGATTCGTTTAGGTCGGGAAGAGTTTGCTGCTTACGCATAGGGAAATGAAATAATAATATATAATAAATGAGAATGCAGAACTGATGAGCGCATACATGGCAGTTTAAGGAGACAATGCGATGGCAGATCTAGAAAAGAAAATCTGGGGCATTCATACACAGGATGAAAAGCTTTTCTTGAAAGAAGACAAGATTGCGATCGGTTGGAAGGAGATTGGAAATCTACTAGAGATTCCAGCAAACCGTGAAGACTTTAAAACAAAATATATGCAGTTTTTCCCTGATTCGACAAAAGGCTCAGTATCGACATGCGTTGGAATGTTGTATCGCTTTTGCCATGAGGTTCAAATTGGTGACTATGTTGTTTATCCTTCAAAAAGTGACCGGATGGTCAACATTGGCGAAGTAACTAGTGGGTATATGTATGATTCTGACGCACATGAATATGCTCAACAGAGAGATGTCAAGTGGTTGAAGCATATTCCACGGACTTCGTTCTCACAAGGGGCATTGTATGAGATTGGATCAGCGCTATCCTTCTTTGCGGTAAAGAATTATGCAGATGAGTTTCTGTCTGCTTTAGATAAAGGTTTCAAGAAGCTTTCTGTTGCAAATGAAGAGGACGACACGGTTGGTGCTACTGCTGAGGATATTATTGAGAATACAAAGGATTTCATATTGAAAGAACTGAGTAAAAACCTAAAGGGTTATGCTCTCGAAGAGTTCGTAGCCGACTTGCTCCGTACTATGGGATACCGGACGACGGTATCTCCACAAGGTGGTGACAGCGGTATTGACATCACAGCATATAAAGATGAGCTGCCTCCCCGCATTTTAGTCCAGGTGAAAAGCCAGGACAGCGACATTAAAGAAACGACTATCCAATCTCTGAAAGGAGCAATGCGTGAAGGTGATTATGGATTGTTTGTCACTCTCTCTAATTACACGAAGAATGCTCAGAAGTACTTAGAGAGTACTCCGATCATTAGGGGGATAAACGGAACAGAACTGGTAGATTTGATCCTGAAATATTATGATGACTTGGATAATAAGTATAAGAAAATGATTCCACTCAAGATGGTTTATATCCCGGTACCGAAACAGACCTGATCATTTCCAACGTTTATTCATAATTCTCTAAAGAGCCTGGGAAAAAGCGGTTATTATGGTCAGATTTAAGATCATAATAATCGCTTTTTCTGTTTGAGAAAAACGGCCGCGAAAGAGGAGTGTGTCTATATTGCATGTTATGTGAAGAGGTTGTGGGGATTGTCCCCATTTAACGATAGTTTTTTACTTTGGGTTTAATGACAGACGTCACATAATGTGATTAAATATTGTTGATACTGGATTTCTGTTTACCCAACATTCTGATGAAAAAGATATGCTTGTAGACAAAGAAGTCTGTGACTGATCAATAGCGACATCATAAGGAGAATAGCATATGAATTACAGAGACGGAGTCCCTTACATGGTCGGGCTGTGCAGAGATGCCATGGCACATGACCAGGTGGGAACCTTAAACCCGATTGAGGGTGTGGAAGTTAGATTTCCCGGGGATAAACAGGCAGTTGGAGATTACAAAGTATTCATTGGAGACAAAATGCCTTCTCATGCTGACATATGTAATATGATCGCAGGACATATACGTAATGGGGATATGACTTATGACGATGCTGTCGATTTTCTTGAAGATATCTATGATTATGGTACTGATCATACAGAAGTTGACCCGGTGAGATGGTATCTCAAGACGGTCCTGTTCTGGACAACATTACAGGAAGAAATCAATTACCCGCAGGAAAATGGAAAACAGGGCAGACGTATGTCATTCAATAGATATGCAGAGGCAGTAGCCGCTGCTGCAGGCAGGGACGGGATCTCTATGGACCAGGTCATCAGAAGAGCTAATGCTAAATATGTACCTGGAACATTAAATATTACTAATCCTCCAAGATATTACCGGTGACTGAAAGGTCTACGCTATGCTTGAAGGATTCGTATGATGAAAAGAGACCATCACATGCTGGCAGACATGGCGTTTCACACAGACAGGAGTAAACAATGATAGTGATCTATACACAGGACAAAACGATCATCAGAGAGAACGCTGATGTCGCCAAGGGTGATTTTGTAAACCTTTACGGTGAGAAACTCGGAGCAGAGGCCTATGCCGCAGTAAAGTTCGGACGGGTCGGATCGACTTACCGGAAACATGGAGGACCGCTTGTGAAGGTTGTCAGTAAGGAAAATGCTGAGTCGATCAGAATAAAAGAAGAAGCAATCGGAATGATATAAAGGTTTATCAAGGCACTTTTATGTAGACCAAGTTGATCAGCCAGGTAGTGATTTTTTCATTACCTGGTGTTATTTTTATATATGGGATACACACTTCCTCGCGGACAAAATATTCGACAGCACCTTGTCAGAGTAGGAGAGAACGATGTTTGATTATGATAAAACTTCCCCAGAGAGTATCTTGCAGTATGCAAAGCATTTAGAAGGGATGACATTTCTCGAGGTATTAAGGATGTATTGTGCTCACGAGGGTATCTCACTCGACGGTGAGCGGCTTAAAAATACAAAAGCCAAGGGGCAATTAGGGAATTTCCTTGAAAAATATTATTTTGGTTATGACCTCAACGGGAAGCAGGAAGCGGATTTTAAAGAGTCGGGGGTTGAAGTAAAGTCGACTTGTATCGATATCAGGAAGGACGGCAGCTATACGGCCGGTGAACGCCTGTCGGTCACAAACGTATCCTACACCGATCCTGTGGAACCGGATTTCAGAAAGAGTCACGTCTGGGAAAAAATACGGCGGATGCTATTGGTACACTATATACGCGATAGATCGATCGACAAAATGTTAAATGAGATAAGATATGTGAACCTGTTTACTCCGCCCAAGGAAGATCTTGACATCATCATTGAGGATTATAAAAAGATAATCAGTAAGATCGAAGCCGGTAAAGCGCATGAGATCTCAGAAAGCGATACCTTATATCTAGGTGCTTGTACAAAGGGAGCGACCGCGGAAAAAAGTACAAGGCCCCAGTACTATGGAGATCATACACCGGCGAGGAAGAGAAACTTTTGCCTAAAAAGGCAATATATGGACTATGTACTGCATCAGTATGTGATGAAAGACGCGGTTCCATATGAGCGGGTGCTCCAAGGTACCCTTGGAGAAAAGTCATTTGAAGAGGTCATCTTAGAGAAGATACAAAAACACATCGGCGAGAGCGACAAGCGGTTGTGCGCCATCTACGACAGAGAGTACAACAACAATAAGGCGCAGTGGGTCGATCTTACATATAGGATGCTCGGCATCAAAGGCAATCATGCTGAAGAATTTGAAAAAGC
>CACZNZ010000173.1 GCA_902782625.1 uncultured Lachnospiraceae bacterium
GATAAAAAGAGCGTGGTCACTGATAAGCTTTTCCCCATGCTCTTCCAGATAAGCCTCTTCGTGCTTTACAGGCAGATAGCTGGCACCGTATTCTCCTGCTGTATCTATAAAATGTTCAATCAGCGGCAGTTCGGTTTTCTCATTCCATCTGATCAGCAGGTGATATTTCTCCTGTGCCTTGTACAGGACAGATTTCTCATCTGTTCCGGCCGGTACAATACTGCTCCATAAGAGCAACAGATCAAAATCTGCAAACACCAGCTGACAGGAGAACGGGCCATCTTTCTCTTTTTTCTTCGGTGGCTCACGATGCGGAGATTCACTTTCATCAAAATTGCCAAGAAATATATCCCGAAGATCATTGGCCAAATCCTCAAAGGCTATCTCCTTTTCTTCCCCTTTCATCTGATAAATCTCCTGGATCCTCTCATCTGCCGTCTTTTCCATCAGCGCATCGGACATCTTCTGAATCTGCGCCAGATCCCGGTCAATCGCGGCATCGGCAAATGTGCAACTGATCGTAAGAAGCAGTTGTTCAGAAGGCAGTTCTTTTGCGGAGTAGGTCTGCATTCCATTTTCGGTATTCCAATTGATATACTGTCTGGAATTCTGAATGATCGTATCGAGAAATTCTTCCATATGATGATCATCTGTACGTAAGCCTTCCAGATCAAACCCCATCTGATCAATCTCTTCTTTATTGATGAGACAACGTATCGTTTCATCGTCTAATTTCCAAAATAGCATTTTATCCCTACTTTCAAAAGTGGTTTTATGGTATCATACCACTATGTGACATTTAAAGAAAGGTTGAACTCATGAAAAAATTACTAATAACTTCAATAATCCTTATGATCTTTATACTCTATTATACCACAGATTGTCACGCATTTCCTCATGGCTATAAACGAAAAACAGAGAATATTCACGCATTAGTCCGCCATGAGATGACTGCCTGGGAATATCCTGGCGAGGAGGGTGAACCTGTCTCGATCCCTTCCTTTACTCCGATCATCGTAACCGAGGAAGGTGGCAGCTGGTATGAGATTGAATATACCACAAAAAAAAGTAGTGGGGTAGTCTGGATTACCAGGGAGGACTTTTTCTGGGGATGTCTGCGCTATGACGGCAGACCCAAACAGATCATCGCTGACGGGACCTATCATCTGAAAAAAAAGTATTCGGATTCTTTTCGCAATGTTCCTCTCTCCTATCCCGGAAAAGACCTGTCTTGTACCTTTAGGTTTTTATCTGACAATCGGTTTCTGATTGGTCTTGCTTCTGCTGACCGTTATCTTTCGGCACCGGATCCAAAGGATGATCAGATAAAATGGAGATCAGAAAATCAAGCAGGTGTTTTTCACATCATAAAAAAACATAAGGGTTATCTGATCATGGAAGAAAACAGTAGAAAATATCTCTCCTGTGATGGAAGCATCTATCAATTTGCTGATCAGGGAACTGTTTTTTCTCTGACACGGGAGGGAAAAGCTGTTACGGATGACAGCCTCAGAGACTTTGTCCAGTTCGATGGAGAATGGGCGAAACGGCATTATGGGAGTGGAAAAAAGAGGGATTCCGAGCATGGGAATTTCTGTACTTCAGGGTGTGGTATCCTTGCTGTCGTCAATGCCGTGTATTCGACAACCGGGCATTACATCAGCCCTTTTGTGCTAGCTGATTATGCGGTCAAAAAGTATTACCGTATTGAAGGCAGTGGAACGGACAGTGGATTCTTTAAGGCGGCAGCCGTGAAATTTGGAGGAAGCTACGGATTTACTTATCGAGGAACCGGTGAGTCTCTTGAGCAGCTAAAAGATCGTCTTTTAGCAGGACAGACTGCAATCACGTATATTCCCGGCCACTATGTCACGATTGTAGACTACAATCCGGATACCAAACGATTCCTTCTTTTAGATCCTCACTATCTTCCAAGAAGAAAAACCTGTGCATTCGGAGACTGGGTTTCTCAAAAAACACTCGAAAGCGGAGACCTTTTTGCACAAACGTTCTATTACTACAAGGCCTGTGATTAAAATTTACCATCGGAACAACTTGCTTTTCCTGTATCTATCCGTTATAATAATGGTGAGATATTGTAGCATTTATAAGATTGGAGAAGTATATGACACTAGATCAAGTAAATCTCCTATGGAATGAATATAAAGAAAAATATGATCTCGATACGGATGTACAGATTCAGGCTATTCAGTATGACACACCGGAAGGTGTCGAGGGCTGTTTTGATCTGATCGAACTGATTGGCGGAAAGTATATTCTGCATCTGAACAAGAAGTTCCACATTTACACAGAGAACTATATCCGTTTTATCCTCTTCCATGAGTTCACTCATTTCTATGATTTTATCAAGAGTGATTTCGAAGCCAGAGAAGATTTGTTCCTGTATATGAACTCCTATTCCGAGTTCCATGCATGTAAGGTGACCCTTTTCCGATTCATCGAGATTCTGACGATTGAGTCTATCCATGTTGATAAGATTCAGATTCCTGGTCCTTTCAAAGAGATTTCGATAAGACGTCTCTTAGAAGAAAGTCTGTGGAGAACCAAGATCGGTTATGAGACATTCTATGCGATGTATCAGCCGAATGATTTTGTAAGTGCATTCAGGCTGCTGATGTATCTGTTCGGATACATTTCTTTGTTCAAGGCTGATGAAGAAATGATCAGACAGACGCTTCGTATCCTTAGAGTGAATGATCCGAACTATCTGTTCCTCTATCACTCTCTCAAAGAGAATAATGTAGAGAACATTCTGCATTATACCAGAGAAGTTTACAAAGGAGCATTCCTCATGTTCCTCCGTGATTTTATCCGGAGAAACTATGATGATTCCATCTATACAGAAGATGAAATCAGTGAATTAAACGAAGACAATTATGAAGACTTCCTGAAGGCATTAGACCGCAGACAGGATGAGCTTGAAGAAGGATTTTCCATCGCAGCGATGACCAACCCTATGGCTGCTTTCGTGGAAGGTTGTCTGAAAGCATAATATAGGATTGAAAGACCAGGGCGCCGGCAGATTATACTGCTGACGCCCTTTTTTTCGGCATTATTTCTATTTGGACACATATTTCATTCATGATAATGGGCGAAAGCCTCTTCATAGTCCAGATATTTTTCATACCATAACAGACAGCTTTCATGATAGCTGCTAATCTGATCTTTTGTCAGGAGGGAAACATCGGAAAGCCAGGAGGCATAATCCTGATACTGTCCCTGCCGGTCAATACAGATCATCCTGCATCTTTCCATTTCTTCCCGGGCTAAAGACAGCTGCCAGTCGGTAAAGGCCTGCTCTGTATTCAATGGAGTACTCTGGTGCTTTTCTTTTTTAGGAACGGCCATAAGGCCTTCCGTCAGTCTTACATTCTCCATAAGTACGGCATCCCTGATGTCTTTTTCTTCCTTTCGCATCATCTGATCATAATGATCATATCCGAATGGATAAAATGTAATGTTCTCTTTTGAAAAAACCAAAAGACTGTCCGCCACCTCATGGAGAAAGTAGCGGTCATGTGTGATAAAAAGCATGGTACCGGTATAAGCCTTCCAGGCGGATTCCAGCGTCTCTTTTGCAGGAATATCCATATGGTTGGTCGGTTCA
>CACZNZ010000174.1 GCA_902782625.1 uncultured Lachnospiraceae bacterium
CGATTCCGCGGAGCGACAATCCGCAATATACTTGAATTCCCTTCCAAGTTTCCACCCGGAAAATGTTCCATTATCCATCTGAATAAAAATTACCGCTCTGAGCCGGATATCATTCGGTTCTATAACCAGTGGATGGAGAATGCCGATGGCATTAATTTGTTCAACTGGGACAAATACCGCTATGAAAAGCAAATCGAGGCAGCGGATCCCGGCCGCAGTGCAGATCCGGCAGTCTTTGTATGTGGTGGTGATGAGGTCTCGGAATGCGAAGACCTTCTCCGGTTGATCCGTACACTTCTGGACTCCGGCTGCATTTCTGACTTTAATCAGGTTGCCTGCCTGTTCCGTTCTGTAAAGAGTGAGGAGGCGGTTGATCTTGGCCGTTTTTTGGAAGGCAGCGGTATCCCGATCTATTCGCCCCGATCAGGCATGTTCTTTGAGCGGCAGGAGGTGAAGCAGATTCTCGGGTGTCTGATGCTCTGTTTTCTTTCCTGGCTGGCTGACCTGAAACGGAATTCCTTTACATACAGGATCTCCGATGACCTTCGTGCTTACTATATTTCCTGTGTAAAAGAAGCAAATGTAATATTCAAAGAAAGCACGGATCTGAATTCGTTTATCCGGAAGCAGTCTGTAGAGATTCAGAATGTAACAGAGGAGAATGATAACGGTATTTTAGACATCTTTTATAAACTGATGTCATTTGAACCTTTTAAGGGGTATCTCGCAGCAGATCTGCAGAGCCACGTGCATGAGGCCAGGGCAGCGCGCAATCTGTCAGAGATATCAAGGCTCCTTTCCCGTTTCAGTCATCTGCATGGGATGCACAGCATTACGCCCGTGAATCGGATCTCCATGCCGGAGGAGCTGTTCAACGATTTCTTCCGCTACTTGTATATCGACGGGATCGGCGAATATGAGGACGATTCGGAATATGCCCCGAAAGGATGCGTATCCTTCATGACAATTCACCAGTCCAAAGGTCTGGAATTTCCAGTCGTTATTGTCGGTTCTCTTGGAAACACACCGAAGGACAACTTTGATTATCTTATGACTTCGCTGGAGACCCGGTTTTTCCACCGGCCTCCTTTTGAGCCGCTCAGGGATATCAAGTTTTTTGATTTCTGGCGGCTGTACTATACAGCTTTTTCCAGGGCTCAAAATCTGCTCATATTAGCTGCACGAAAGCGTCAGGGCCGTGCCTTCGTGCCATATCTTCAGACATTGCCAAATATCAGTGGGTTTGATGGAGATGTGCCGTTTGCAGAGATCAAAAAGGTGAATTATAAGCGGATGTATTCCTTCACCTCGCATATTGCCGTGTACGACGGATGTCCGATGCAGTACAAGTTCTATAAGGAATACGGTTTCGTCCAGAACAGGATGTTTCATACCTCGGTTGGCTCCCTTGTCCATGCGACCCTTGAGGACATGAACAAATGCATCATTTCCGGGCATCTGGACAGGGTGAACGAGGAATCAATTAAAGAATGGTTTGTACTAAATTACCAGCAGATGCAGGAACAGACCGGCTACTATCTCACCGATGACCAGCAGGATCAGGCGTTGCAGCAGGTGATCCGGTACTACCACAACAGGAAAGACGAACTTGGAAAGGTGTGGAAAGCTGAAGAAGAGATCAACCTGGTTCTTCCGGAGTTTATTCTTCAGGGAGTAATTGACCTGGTAGAAGGGCAGGATGACACGGTTGAGATCGTGGACTACAAGACCGGCCCGAAGCCTGATGTTGTCCGATATCCGTCAAGAGTTGAACATTATCGTAAGCAGCTGGAGATCTATGCATATCTGATCGAAAAGCGGTATGGGAAAAAGGTCAGCCGGATGCATCTTTACTATACAAGCACAATGGAAGGAAACCCGCTGGTTACATTTGAGTGGAACCGGGCAGATGTTGACCGGACGATCCGCGATATTACGGAGACGGTCGAAAGAATAGAAGCAAAAGATTTTCATGCGCAAGCTCAGAACGCATATGCCTGCAAGTTCTGTGACATGCGTTACTATTGTGGAAGCGCGGATTGTTAAGGAGGAGATCTGATGGCAGTTTGTTTGAATTGCGGAAAAGAAGCGGACTGGTGTCTGTGTGAAGATTGCCGAAGCACTGTAAATATAGAGGAACTCTGTCAAAGGATCATAGAGTACAGGATCGGCAGCGGGGAAAACCCTCTTTGGGATCAGATTGCCACCGAAATGAATGGAATGAGCAATTTTCGGAATGTGGTTTTTGCCCTTGCGTATAAGCTCCCATCACCTCAGAAGGAATTCTGGCAGATTCTGTCTTTCTCCGGGACAAGCGCAAATGTCCAGAAGAACAATCGATCATGGCTGTATGAGACCTATAACCGGATCAGAGAGATGGAAGGCCTTACACATGATGAGATAAACCGGATCAAAGGCATGATCCTTGGTGCGCTGTTTATGGATTACCGCTATGAAGATGCCGATCTTCTGGCCGGTGAACTTTTGGAGGAAGCTAATCTCCCTACACAGGTCTATTACAACCTTGCGGACTTCTATTCCAAAACCAGGCGGTATGATGAGGCGGATGACGCGATGAACGTAGCAGAGAAGCTGTACGGTAGGGAACAGACGACCATCCTGTTTGGCAAGATCGCGGAGAATAACCGGAAATACCGGGAAAAGGAAGCACAGGGCAAACAGCAGTACATGCCGAACCCAAAGGAAAACCGGGACGAGGCAAGAAAAGCGTATATCGATTATCTGGCATCCATCGGGATCGAGGAGGAACTCATTGTTGCCTCCACCCCGAGGAGCAGCATCCCCGAAGCAATTCCCAGAGATCAATATCCCAGCCCGAAAGAGATACGAGATGCAGATTTTGATACATTTGTCGCCTATGATCTGGAAACGACGGGCCTTAGCCCGAAGACAGACG
>CACZNZ010000175.1 GCA_902782625.1 uncultured Lachnospiraceae bacterium
ATTATGGTTTTGCTATTCCTGTCGAGTACCAGGTTGTCTTTAAGCAGATTGCCGGAAGATTTATCGAAAAGGGAGAATCTAAGCCTGTCACCTTGTATCTGAATGGTAAGGGTTATCCGGCAAAGATTCAGAATCTCAACATTGCCGACAGGCATGGGAGAAAAACAGATATTGTCCAGATTAGATACTCTCAAGCCTCAGATCTCGCAGCTGCACTTAGAGGGACTTTTCAACGCAGTTACAAATACATTCAAAAAATTAAGGAGATGCAGGAAAAAGGATCAAAAAGCAGGATTTCTTTACCGGAAGATTGCAGGGAGTATCTGGCTGTTTATACAACCGAATATGATGATTCCTATGTTCTGGAGACAATCATCTCAGAGGAAATAGAGTCCATGCGAGATGCAGTGTATGGAAAACCGGAGCGTATGGTAGAGGCGGAAATCAACTATGAGGAAGTTGATAAAGGTGCCGGAATACGAGTGAATGATCGTCTGATAAGGATCCGAAAGCTGAACAGGATGATTGGCAAAAACCTGAAACTTCTTTATGGATATCGCTGTCAGCTCTGCGGACAGCTGATCGGTGAGGAGTTTGGATCCCATATTGCAGAGGCTCATCACATTGATTACTTCGTGACCAGTTTGAATAATGATTCCGATAATCAGATGATTGTCTGTCCGAACCATCACAGCATTATCCATGATACAGACCCTGTCTTTGACAAAAAGCGGAAGCTTTACCGTTTTAAGAACGGAAAAGAGCAGCCACTGGTATTGAATTTACACCTTTGAGAGACTCTGGCTAGGATGGCTATTTCCATCTCTGATCCTTTTGAAAGTTCGTGAGGGAGTTCTTAATGTATTATTATGATAGATACCAAAAAGACAATTAAAACTGCAAATATGCTGGCACTTGCCAAATACAGGAAACAGTTGCGAGCGAATCCTCAGCTCACACAGCTGTTTGTAGAGTTGACTGACACATGTAACATGAATTGCCGGCATTGCGGCAGCAGTTGCACGCAGGCAAACGGGAATTATATTGACACAGATCTTCTTATCATGACACTCGCAAGTGTATCGGAGGATTTTGATCCTTCTTCTGTTATGATTTGTTTTACGGGTGGAGAGCCACTGCTCCATCCTCATTTTCTGAATATCGTCCGTGAAACAGTGAAGCTTGGATTTCCCTGGGGGATCACAACGAATGGAATGCTGATCGATGAAAAAACCGGAGTGCAGATGAAAGAACTTGGCCTTCAATCCATTACCATCAGTCTTGATGGTCTAGAGGAAATACACGACTGGTTTCGTAACCAGGAGGGCTGTTTTCAGAAAACCGTTCGAGTGATTGAAATGATGAACAGAATCGGGGTTCCGGTGCAGATTACAACGGTTGTTCATAGAAAGAATATTGAACAATTAGAGAATATTTACCAGCTCCTCTGCAGGTTGGATGTTTTTTCCTGGCGTGTTGTCAACATGGAGCCGATTGGCAGAGCGAAAGAGGTTCAGGAGTTGCTCTTGACGAAACCAGAATTTTTGCAGATGCTGAATTATATTCGTGACAAGCGGTTTTCAAGGAGAACATTGATGGACGTTCATTATGGATGTTCTCATTACCTCTCTTTTGAATATGAACATGAAGTGAGAGATAATTATTTTCTCTGTGGAGCAGGTATCTTTGTCGCAAGTATCCTGTGTAATGGAGACATTTATTCATGTCTGGATATAGAGCGAAGGCCTGACTGGATCCAAGGGAATATTGGTTATGACCGGCTTGGAGATGTATGGAAAACCCGGTTTCAGCAATTTCGCATGAACCGGGCAGAATTATCTTCCATGTGCAGTGAGTGTAAAGAGAAAGAATTTTGCAATGCAGACTCTTTGCATACATGGGATTTTGATAAAGAAGAACCGATGTTTTGTCATGTAAACAACAAATACGGAGTAAGGCTATGAAGATGGAAAAAGGTGTAAATCCTCAAGGAAGGTGTATGTATTGTGGAGGACCTATTCACTATAAGGACAAATTTTGTGCCCTGTGTGGGAAACCGAATGATTGCTGGGAAGAAGCTTCACAGTCTATGTGCGGGAATTGTCATGCGTATCTTCATGAAGGTGATAGATTCTGTCGGATTTGTGGTACTAGGGTAGGAGATGGAGCATATGAGCCATATCAGCTGAATATGGAATGTCTATATGGTCCTAGGCCTATACATAGAAAACACGCCTGTAGAGAATGCGGGCATACTTGGATCACATGTCTCATGAAGGATGATGAAAAATACTGTCCTCAGTGTGGTGGAATAGCTGATGAAGTACCTGTCAGCCCTGAGGAGGTGAAGCAATATCAGAAAGAGTTAATGGAAAAACTACTATCTTGATTATAATTGATGTAGTAATTGTAGATGATGAAATAAGCTGGATGGATACGAAAGAATAAATCTGATGATTTGTCCCAATTATAAAGGCTTGTGAGAAAACAGGGGAAACATGGACTGTTCACAAACGATCGAGTATTACAATAAAAACCATCAGGCATTTACTTCCAACACACTGGATGTGGCTTTTTCCGACATTCAGGATCGGTTTCTACATCGTCTTCCAAAGAATGCATTGATCCTTGATTTCGGATGTGGGACCGGACGGGACAGTAGGTATTTCCTGCAGAGAGGGTACCGGGTGGAGGCCTGCGACGGTTCTGAGGAGATGGTGAAAATTGCAGAACG
>CACZNZ010000176.1 GCA_902782625.1 uncultured Lachnospiraceae bacterium
CCTCGGTCACTGACCCCTTTTCGGGTAACTTTATTAATGTTGACTGTTTTTTCCGCATGATGCGGAAATATCTTCTTTCTTAATCTGTTTTACACGAATTCTCGTGTTTCTCTGCGGCTTTCTCTCCGGTCACTGGCTCCTTTTTAGAATAACTGTCATAAATAAAGAAAAGATTAATCTCTTTTCCTAGACTACTCCCCCACCATATGATATACTAAAATTGATGGAAGGTTAGCTCAGTGGGAGAGCACTCGCTTGACGTGCGAGGGGTCGCAGGTTCAAGCCCTGTACCTTCCATTTTTTCGTATAAGTCAGTAGCAAGTAGCGAACCACGTCTTCATGCTTGCATGAAAGACTGGTTCGATATTTGCTACGACAAGCGAAATCGAGATGTAGCTCGTTAGGGCGGAATCGAGATTTCGCTTGGGGAATTGCGGCAAGCTGCACAGCAGCGGGAGCAATTCCGACTTATACGATCATACTTGGGGTGTCAGCGACAAGCGAAATCGAGATGCAGCACGTCAGTGCGGAATCGAGAAGTCGCACGTTAGGGGGGACGGTTCATGAAAAATATATTCGCAATTCTATTTATGGTTCTTTACTTAGGGGGCGCCGTTTTGTCGGTGCGTGCTGAGGATCCTCCGCCTGCGGAGAATATCCAGTTTACATTTGAGGTTGATGAGGATGAAAATGCGGTGCTTACGAATGTGGTGATCGCTGATACGACAGAACCGATATCTGCTCTCGAGATTCCGGAGGAGGATGGCGAGGAGCATCCTGTCACGATAATCAAAGAAAATGCGTTCTCGTCCTGTTCTGATATAGAAACGCTGGTTCTTCCTGAGAATCTCGTCTCTGTCGAGAAAGGATTCTTATCTGGCTCTGGTTTTACCCGCCTGATTGTTAACTCCAACCTAGCGGGGTCTGAGATATTATATGACTCTTCGATTCAAAATTTAATTTTCGCAAAAGGGCAGACTTCCGTGCCGGATCGATTTGCTACCGGATGCAACACCCTTACCTCGGTTGTCCTGAATCAGGACGTGGAAAGAATCGGAAAGGAAGCATTTTCTTACTGCCAGTATCTGGCCTCCGTGACCGGATCGGATGCGATCACGGAAATCGAGGATAATGCCTTTACTTCCTGTTCGAGTCTTAACTCTTTCTGTGCGGTAAAAGGCGCCAAAATCGGTGCACATGCTTTCGATTACTGCACCTCTCTTGAAGAATTTAATTATCAGACGGATACGATAAACACCCCTGATGCAACCATCGGAGATTATGCCTTCGCAAACTGCTCTTCGTTAAAGAGAGCCGTTGTCGGAGACCACATCACAAATATTGGCGAATATGCCTACATAAACTGCGCTTCTCTTGAGACAGCCATCCTGAAAAATGCTTCGGTCGGGGACAATTGTTTTTACAGATGCCCCAAGCTTTCCCAGGTCATCTGGCCGCCGATGGAAGGAGCAACTGCTCCCTGCACAATCGGTGATCAGGCATTCTTTGAATGTTCTGCCTTAGAGCAGCTGAAACTCTCCGACAACCTTTCCAGCATCGGGGAGCGAGCTTTCTTTGGCTGCAAGAATCTCAAAGGTCTCCAAAACTCAGACAACGAAGAATGGACCCTTTTGCTTCCACAGGTTCAGATTCATATGAACGCCTTCTATCAATGTACCTCCCTTCAAAATGTACAGTTTTACCATGCAGATAAAACGTCCCCCGAGACGGTTATCGGATTTGGGGCGTTTTTCGAATGCAGTAAAATAAAGACCGTTACATTTACAGATGACACGAAATATATCGGCTTTGACGCCTTTTTTGGCTGCCGCAGTCTTAAAAAATGTAACCTGCCAAAGTCCTTACTATCATTGGGAACAGACCCGTTGTATCCGGACATGTCCAAGGGATTCAGTTTCGCGGAATGCTCCTCTCTTTCCATGATCACCTGGCCTGACCATCTGGAGGTCATTGGAGACGGAACATTTTCCGGGTGTGCTGCTCTTAAACTAGTAAATGTACCGGAGAGCGTGACGGCCATTGGAAGTTCTGCCTTTGCCGGGTGCTCTTCCCTGACGTCGGTCCGGTTGCCTTCGAGGCTAACGGAGATCGCACCTTATCTTTTCAGCGGGTGTAATTCTCTGCCGTCCATCGAACTTCCGGCCGATATAGACAGTCTAGGCGAAGGCGCATTTCAAGGCTGTGCTTCCATGACCGCTTTTACATTTCCTGCAAATGTAACAGCGATCAGCAAGAATCTGTTCGCGCAAAGTGGCCTTACCGCTATAGAGATCCCCGCCAGAATCCGGGAAGTCGGAGAGCATGCCTTCCAGAATTGCAGTGCCCTGACGGATATTTCCCTGGAAGATGGAATGACCGAAATCGGCTTCGGTGCATTTTCTAATTGTACGGAACTACGCTCATTAACCATACCGGACAGCGTGACCACGATCCAGACTTTCGCCTTCGCAAACTGTACGAAGCTGTCGGAACTGAAACTTCCCGCGGGACTTCAGTATCTGGGAGGTGCGGCGCTGGCAAACACTTTCCTTCATTCTTTTAAGGTAAAACAGGGCGTGACCTACGACACCTACCATGTCAAGATATTCGATCCGACGACCACTCAGACCGAAGAACATTTCTATGGAATTCTGACCGGTTCTCCGGTCGATTACATTCAGGTCGAACAGGGGGCCGAGGTTCCGGAGATGCTCTGCTATCAGGAACACATGGACGAACATTTCCTGACGATCGACTTTATGGGAAATGACACGAAGATTGGGGCGCGGGCCTTCTACAATGCCGGCACCAAAGGACTTAGCATGGATTTCGCCGGAACAGCGCCTGCGCAGATTGCGCCCGATTCCTTCGGGACAGACGAGCGGGAGCAGACGGAGACGGCATTTGCCTACCATGACGACAAGGCGGACACCTGGAAGACTTTAGGGCAATCGGATTACGGCAGAGAGATTCTCTGGGGCGCCTATACCCCTTCAGGAGAGGGAGAGACGCCAACGAAACCCAAAACGACCGCGCCGGCATTTGTGACGGCACATACTTCCTTTATTGAAAATGGAAAGTTCCGGGAAAATATGGATAACCGTTATTCCGATCTTCTCTATGAGGCGACCAACACCATCGCAAAAAATGCAGCGGAGAATATGTACAATATACTGAAAACGCCAAGTGAACTTCTTGATCTCAATGTTCCCAGTACATTTTCTAATCCTTATGATGCTGTTTTGATCGATCTTCTTATGTCCCAGACCGAGAAACAGGCGACCACATTTGAAGTGGAATTCCAGACTGAACAGGCAAAAGCCGCCGGAAAACTCTATCGATTGCTTGAAGTTGCTCATGAAGCGGACACCACCCATTCTGTCGATGCATGGGATCCCGAGGAATATCGGACTGTGGTGGAACAGTTGTTTGACGGTTCCAGGAAAGTCAATGATGAGCTTTTTGACAATGCGGATATGCTGATCGGGAGCGCCATCACCAACAAGCAGGATCTGCTCGACTGTTTCAGCGGCCTGTCCAGGATCTCTGAGTTTCTGGATGACGTCAATAACTATACTTCTGTCATCGAATGGGTTGTGGCCTGTGCGAATTACAATTCCGCGGTCAATGCCTATCTGACCACCTCCGAGGAATTCCGGCAGACCCTCAATGAAGCTTTGGCAGAGATGAGAAGACAGTATCCAGGCTCTGAATATGTAGGGCTTTATGAACAGGCTTTAAACAGATATTCACAGTTTATGGAAGACAATCTCACGGCTGCTGATGTCGCCGTCATGCTCAACAAAGAGTATTTCCGTCAGGGCTTCCCGAAGATTCTCGAGGCATTCGGCGAGACAATCTCTAAAAATGCGCAGACCTACCTGGTAAAATCATTCGGGTTATCTGTTTCAGCTGCCAATCCTAGCCTGGACGGTATCGAAGCTTATAAGGTTGGCATGACACTTGGAGATGCCTTAACAAGTAATGACGATATCGTCAAC
>CACZNZ010000177.1 GCA_902782625.1 uncultured Lachnospiraceae bacterium
CCTCCTAAGCGGTAGGTCGGAGGTTCGAATCCCCTCGTGGACGCGAAAACAAAAAGCGGAATGATAGGTCTCGTATAAGAGGCTGTACATTCCGCTTTTTTGTTGTATCTCAATTACGATTGTCTGAGGAATGATCTATCCGGCTAATATTATTAGCAGAACAGAGAATAGACTGCCAACATAGAAAGCATGTTGCTAATATCCTGAAAGCGGTAGCTCTGCTAATAAATGTACCAATCAGTAACGGCAGGTCAGGTAAATTCTGGAAAGTCCTGAAAATAAAGGAATTCTTCCAGTAATCAGAATCTTCTTACTGCTAATTATTAGCTGGATATCAGTAATGAAATATCAATTATATTAGCAAGCTGCTAATACGGATGAATGGCTCATCTGATCAGATTTATAAAGAAAATCTGGTCTGATGGGCTTTTTGATTTCATCGCTTAGGATCAATACAAGAGGAGAAGGAGCCAATGTCTGAGAGAATGCAATTGGATAAAGATGAACGGATTGTTGAAATCGAGATGGAACGCCTACGGGACTTTAAAAACCATCCCTTCAAGGTTACGGAGGATAGCCAGATGAAGAAACTTATGGAAAGCATCCGACAATATGGAGTCGTAAACCCATTCATTGTCCGTCCTCTTCCGGAGGGAACATACGAAATCATTTCCGGCCACCGCAGAAGATATGCCGCGAAATTGCTGGGATACTGGAAGTTACCGGTCGTGATTCGGGTGATGAGTTATGAGGAAGCCGTAATTGCAATGGTTGACTCTAACATGCACAGGGAAAAGATCCTGCCCAGTGAGAAAGTTTTTGCGTACAAGATGAAGTACCAGGCGATCCTGAATGCAAGAAAAGACGGGCGAGGTGGACAAGATGTCCATCCGGGCATGTTGATTAACGGGAAATCTCTGAAGATTATTTCAGAAAAGACCGGTGAAAGTGAAAAGCAGATCCAGCGGTATGTGAAGGTAGCAGAATTAATCCCAGAGCTGATGGACATGCTTGATAAAGGGGATATCGCCATGACACCAGCATATGAGATTGCCTTCCTGAGGAAAAATGAACAGAAAATGCTGATCGAGGCGATGGACTATGTCCAGTCCTCTCCCTCCGTCTCGCAGGCTCAGCGCATTAAGAAGCTCAGTCAGGCCGGAGAACTGACTCTCCAGGAAACAAAAGACATCCTGGCCGAGGTGAAAAAGAGAGAGATCAACAGGGTCGACTTCAAAAACGTACAGCTACATCAATTCTTTCCGAAAGAATATACGGCAAAGCAGATGAAGCGGGAGATATTAGAGATACTGTACGAATGGAAAAAGAGAAAAGAGCAATCTGCGCAAAACATCGAAAGGAGAAACTAATATGTGTACAGTTTATGCGATCTGTAATCAAAAGGGAGGCTGCTCCAAAACATCAGTAACCGTAAATCTTGGGATCGGCATGGCCATGGCCGGCAAGCGCGTGGCCGTGATTGATGCGGATCCCCAGGGCAGCCTGACGATCAGCCTGGGCTATCCGGATCCGGACGAACTCCCGGTCACGCTGGCAACAATCATGACAAATATCATCGAGGAAAATGATTTTCCGGCGGATTACGGGATGCTCCACCATCAGGAAGGGATTGAACTGGTTCCTGCGAACATGGAGCTTTCCGGCATTGAGGTTTCACTGGCCAATACAATGAGCCGGGAAATGATCCTGAAGGAATATATCGAGATGATCCGCGACCGGTTCGATGTGATCCTGATCGACTGCATGCCCAGTTTAGGTGTCATGACGATCAACGCGCTGGTTGCGGCCGATAAGGTACTTATACCGGTGCAAAGCTCATATTTGCCCGTAAAGGGCCTGCAAATGCTCCTGAAAACAGTATCCGTGGTAAAAAAACGGCTGAACAAGCAGCTGCAGATTGAAGGGATCCTGATCACTATGGTTGATTACCGGACCAATTACGCCAAAGACATAACTGTTATGCTGCGGGAAAGCTATGGCATGAACGAAGAAATCGGCGTACTGCAGACATTCATACCGTTTTCCGTCAAGATCCAGGAGGCGAGCTCGGAAGGCATCAGTATCTTCCGGTATGCGCCGAAGTGTAAAGCCGCAGAGAGTTTCGCAAATCTGACGAAGGAGGTCCTGAATAATGAGCAATAAACTGAGAGCCGGACAAAAAATCAAACTGAAGAGCGTAGAG
>CACZNZ010000178.1 GCA_902782625.1 uncultured Lachnospiraceae bacterium
CACTTCCGGTCTTAAACAACGCATAGACTAACAGGGCTGTATATCCGAGACATGTCCACATTGCCGCAGCAACGTCATTCACAAACACAATATTGTTCAACAGCACAGCATAGATGCCCATGCAGACCATGATCAGAAAGCCCTGGAAAGCAAGCGCAAGGATAGATTTCAGATAATTCTGTCCCACATGGCTCCAGTCATGATTTGTGAAGGTTGCAAATGGTATCGGGGCGAGAGATGTGACCAGGTAGATCTCAATGATTCTTGCATAGACCACAAGAAACACGCAGAGAGAAAGCAGGTTGATCGCAAGAAAAACAAAGGCTGATGTGAGAAATATTCCGAACAGTTCCCCGGTGCCCTTATCCTCCAGGGCTTCTGCGAAACCAGCCAAAGCTGTTCCTGTATCAAGCCCGATAGATGTGGTGATCGTCCCGGATGCCTGCATGACGATCCGGTTTCCCAGATTAAACACCGCTGTAACGATCTGCCAGGTATTGGATACAAGAAGTACCGCAATGAATGTCTTGAATATCCATTTAAAAAAAATCCAAGTATCTATATCATGCATATTGTTTTTCTGGATTATGATCTGGATCAACTCATAGCACATGACAAACGTGAGGATAATACCTGCGATCGGAAGGATCACATTCTGTGACAGCGTCTGGATCAGGGACGAGATTCCCAACCCATCCCCGTTCAGAGTCAGAAGGCCGGATGAACCGTACCTTCCAAGTACATCTTCCGTTGTCATAAAAGTGGCTGTCATATAGGTTGAAATGCTGTCTATAAGGAGATGCCGGAACCAATCCGAAATATACGTAAACAATTCATCAAACAATTCCGATCACCCCTTTATCCAAATAAATTTGCCAGCTGTGGCACCAGGAGTATTCCTATCAGGGCAACTCCTCCTCCGGCCATAAGCTGCTTCATTCCCTGGCTCTTTGCTCCCGGATTATCATTTCCATATCCTTCCATCAAATTGATCACGCCCCAGATAGCGAGGCCTGCTCCAAGTGCTATTACCAGGGTCTGCAGTACTCCTACTGCCGATGCAAAAAAAGCCATTAGCTTTTCCTCCTTTCTTCATTCTCTGTACTCGTAAAAATCAAATATCTGATTCTGGTCTGGAAGTGCAGATTTCTGATTGAGATATTTTGCGACATCGAATGTGTTCCTCTTATCTGCTTCCGCCAGATACTTATATCTTGGGTGTTTCTTAATATCATATTTGTCCGACAAAAACGGTCTTACTCCGCGAAGCTGTAAGATACATTTATTTCCATCCATGACCGCGATCTCATCTTCGCTCATAAGGTTCTTCCCGGTTTTCTGATAACTGATACCATGGGAAAGCGTTGTCCCCCGGTTTTCCGACGTGTTATAAAGATCGATGGTTTCTTTTCCAAGCATCGCTGACAGTTCTTTCAGCGTCGTCCTTTCCCGGCCTCCCAGAAATAGGACCGAATCGCAGTTGCCTATGATGGTATCTGCGGAGTCCCTGTAGATCGTTTTCAGCTGGCTCTGTGTCTGCAGGATAATGGACGCGGAAATTTCCCGGCTCCGGATCGTGGCTATCAGCTTGTCGAAATTCGGGATCTGCCCTATATTTGCGAACTCATCCAACAGGCATCTGACATGTACCGGCAGCCTCCCGCCATAGTAATCGTCAGCCTTGTCACAGAGCAGGTTGAACAGCTGGCTCTGAAGGATCGCCAACAGGAAATTAAATGTCGTGTCCGTGTCTGACATGATCAGAAAAAGGGCTGTCTTCCGGTCACCGAGCGTATCAAGTTCCAGTTCATCATACCGGGTGAGTTCCCGGAGTTCTCTGATATCGAACGGGGCCAGTCTTGCCCCACAGCTGATCAGGATCGATTTGGCCGTCTTTCCGGCAGCCATCTTGAACTTCTCATACTGCCTGACTGCAAAATGGTCCGGATCGTCTTTCCTCAGATCCTCTATTACAAAATCCATCTTGCTCTTATAATCCTCATCTTCCTCCTTGACCTGCGAGGCAGAGAGAAGATCCAGGAGTGTCGTGAAATTCTTTTCCTCTTCCAGGGCCTCATAATAGATGTATCCGACCAGTGCGCAGTAAAGCAGCCGTTCCGCCTTGACCCAGAAGTCTTCGCCGGCCTTCTCCCCTTCTCCTTTTGTATTCACCATGAGAACGTTTACGAACTTCAGGATGTCCTTTTCACTGCGTATATAGGAAAAGGGGTTATAGTGCATGCTCTTGGTAAAATTCACGGTATTGAATACCTTAATCCTGTAGCCTCCCCTGAGCAGGGCTGAACCGACATCATTAATGATCGTCCCTTTCGGGTCTGTGACCACATAGGAACTGTGCATCTGAAGCAGGTTTGGGATGACGTAGTTTCTCGTCTTCCCTGATCCCGAGCCGCCTATCACAAGAACATTCTTATTCCTAGCATATTTGGGATTCTTCGGCCTCTCTTCCATGGTCAGCCACTCCGTTTTCGTCAGCAGCACGTTCTGCAGAAATGACCGGTTGATGAATGGCCGGATATCAGCAGCGGTCCCCCACCGCGCAGAGCCATATTCAATACCCTGGCGGTATTTTTTGGAATCCCCTTTCTTGATCAGGACCAGGATAGCAATTGTTGCCGCCCCTGCCAGCCCGATCAGCAGATCTGTCCCGTTAAAACTGACCAGGACATTGCCAAAGCTGGCAGAGAGTCCCTCCTTAAAGTGGAAGAACTTATCCGCAAATCCTGTTCCGGGACTCAGCCTCACAGCCAGGGAAAGCTTGTTGAAGAGATAAAAGGCAAAAAAGAAGATGGTTCCATATAGGATCATCTTTTTCCTGTTCCCTCTCATCTCCTCAGCTCCGGTACCTTGACTTCGCTCTTTGTTCTGACCTTTTTCTTTTTCCTGTTCTGTTTCCTCTCTTGGATGCGTGTACTTCTTTTTTCTTCAACTGCATCCAGCGTTTCCCTTAAGGATCCCTTTTCCTCCAGATGAAATTCCTTTTTTGCATATTCCCTGAATGCAGCCTCCAGCACTTCCGCATCAGCCCCTTTGAAGAATACATAATACCGGTTGCTTCCTTCCTGTTTCATCAGTGCATAATCAATGTGAAACTTCTTTGCTACGGTATCAAAGGACTTAATATTAGTCTTCGTGATCTCCACGTTGGATAGGGTGACTCCCTGCGCTTTGAGTTTTGACAGGCTCTGTTTTCCTTTCGGTGTGTGCTCTTTTATGTTTTTGGAAAGATGGTAAGATTCCCTGATGGCTTTCTGCAAAACATGTGTCGTCAGCTTTCCCGTTTCGATGATGAGGGATACCGTTTTGGAACTGATTTCCTCCTGCATATCTTTCACCTCCTAAATGTTTTAACGGATTACTTTCGTAATAATCAACGAAGATGATCTGTATATCATCTTCTGTCTCCTTTTCTCTTAAAAAATCCGGGCAGTTGTAGCCCGGTTCATTACTTGGTATAGACTTACAGCATGTATCTTTTTCATTGAAGATACAGCAAATAGCCCTACAGACAGGGCAGCACATGATATTCATCATTATTATCCTCCATTATTGAATAATTTTTTTTCGAGAGCGTCATAATCGTATTGACGCTCATCTGGACGGCAGAATCTGCTTCTGCCTGGTTTCCGCTGAAACTGTTTATCATTCAAGCTGCTATTAGATTCTTTTGTATTATCTTTATCTGTATTATCTTCTCTTATACTGTATTGCGCCGTCCATGGACTGTCCGTGGACGGTCCGGATAAACGGCTCCCTTTCGTATCAGATCGTTCTTTCATCTCAAGGAGTTCCACATCCGGGTTGATCTGCAGCAACAGATCTTTGTAGATGCTGTCTATCTTCCGGTCAGCTCTGAGGGTATTCTGGACTCTCCAGTCGACGATGAAGGATACCAGGTCCTCGTTCAGTACCTGTACAAATCCTTTGCTTACCAGTACCCTTAAGTCATCCTCATTTGCCCTGATCAGATTGATCACAGGAAATGCTTCCACGACACCGTCATCATCCGCGTTTATCAGCAGATGAAAATAAAGATTCTGCGAAGAAACCGGCATCTTGATAAACTTTGCAGATTCAACAATTTTCCTGCTAATCATGCGTCTCTCAGCAATGGATATCACCCCCGATGGACCTCTTCTTCGGGCGGTCGTGAATGGTATATTCCATCGTGACAAACCTGCCGTTTTTATCCCTGAGCATCTTCCTGCTGATATATCCCAGGGTTTCCAGTTCCCTGAAGGACGTTTTGACCGACCCGCAGGTATCTGTGGAAATGTCGGCAATACTCCCGATTGTGAAATCAAGATCCTGGTCGAACATATAGAGCATCCCCAGGAGTCCCTTGGATCTGAAGGACAGATAGTTGTCAAAGAGATACACTTCCCTCAGAGTTAATTTGTTTGTTTCTGTATGGTTAAAATGTAATCTTGCCATTGTTTTTCCTTTCCTGTTTATGTAACAGGCAGGGACTACTTTCAGACAGTCCCTGCCATTTTTCTATTGTTATTATGTCTTTTTTATTCTGAATCATATTTGACGCCCTCACCCCTGATTCCGGGAACATGCCGGCCTGCTTCTGCATCATAGGAATCTCACCTCCCCGAGGATCTCTCCGGGCCGCCCTCATTGCGTGGGACTATTCCCTCACCTTCTGGTTTCTATAGCACGAGCTGTGACTAGACGGAAGTTTCATTATCTGTAACCGGATGCTGCATATTCAGTTGTCAAAGTGCTCTGGAGTTTTTACCCCTCCACCTCTCTATGGGGTCTTGTTGATGCCAAACCCACCACTTTTTCTGCAAAAAAGTTTGTATTTTTTTAGTACATAAAAAATGGCCATTAAAACGGTGGGATAGCCCCTTGCGCGACCCCATAGAGGATTAGAGGGAGCAGCAAAATAATTGCATGCAATCTCACCCCTCTGGAAAAAGAAAGGCTCCTATGGATAAAGAACTTGAATATCTGGTGGGTTGGTTGTCGGATGGAGAAATCCG
>CACZNZ010000179.1 GCA_902782625.1 uncultured Lachnospiraceae bacterium
GCTATGCTTTTTGTGCTGTTTGCGATTGCTACTGAACCGTTTATGCGCTATCTTACGATGTTCTTTACGTTTGTAGAGAGCAAAGTCCAGACATATTTTGCGTCCGGAAAAAAGAAGAGGAACCATAAACGAAATTTTGTGGTATAATTAAATAGCATAAAATTTGATTTTGATGGAGATTGTTATGAACATTAACGAAGAAAAATACGAATCACTTAAGCTTGGAAAGCAGCTTTGTTTTCCTCTTTATGCATGTTCAAAGGAGATAATCAGGAAATATAAGCCATATCTTGATGATATAGATCTGACATACACACAGTATATTACCATGATGGTTCTTTGGGAGAAGAATACCGTAAACGTTAAGACTCTCGGAGAATGTCTTTATCTTGATTCCGGAACACTTACACCTGTTCTCAAAAAGCTTGAGTCCAAGGGCTATATAACAAGGGTAAGATCATCCGAGGATGAGAGAAATCTTGTTGTTTCAATTACTGATGAAGGAATGGCTTTAAGAGACAAAGCCCTCTCAATTCCTGATGCAATGGGTTCATGTGTTCAGCTTACGGCTGAGGAAGCCGAAGTGCTTTACAAGCTTTTATACAAGATTATTGGAAATGTTAGATAATCTTTATTGATTTTTTATGTCTACAGAAATATAATGTTATTCGGTCAGTTGTGCGTTTAATGGGAATTTTATTTTTTGCTTTCGAAAGTCAAAAAATTAACATAAACGCACATTCTTTATGGAGGTTTATATGACAGCTCACAATCAGGATCATCATGATCATCACGAGCATCATCATGACCCTGAACATATGAAAGCCATCGTCAATAGGCTTTCTAAGGCAATTGGACACCTTGAGTCTGTAAAGACCATGGTGGAAAATGACAGAGACTGTACCGAGGTTCTCATCCAGCTTGCAGCTGTCAGATCCGCTATCAATAACTGCGGAAAAGAGATCCTGAAGGAACACATGAGTCATTGTATTGTCCATGCAGTTCAGGATGGAGATGAACAGGCCATCATCGAGTTAAACGAGGCCGTCGACAAATTTATGAAAAACTCCTAAGCGAAGACTTTGGAGAATTGTATGTGAAAGGGGCGAATTCCTTGACTATTCCAATTATTGACGTAGTAAACTTTCTAATCATCTTCCCATTTATCATGGCATTAATAATCGGACTTCTTAAGCAGACAAGCCGTCTGAGAAGTGCTGTTATTATGATTGGCGGATTTACTATCATGGCAGCTGCTATTTATGTAGCAGTAACGGTAATAACATCAGGAGATACATCACAGTTTGTGTATCTGACTGAAACTCATCTTGCTGATAAGTTTGTTATCGCAGGAGAGGTATTTCTTATGTGCCTTGTATGCTTCCTCAGCATCAAGTACAAGAAATATTACGCAATCCTGTTTTCACTGGCAGGAACCATTCCGGTTCTTTGGATGGACCTTACAGGAAAGGCAGTAGAGGGCAATACTCATATCAGAATTGATACCTTTGCGGCAGTTATGTACCTCATTGTAGGTATTGTAGGTATCCTTATCTGCATCTATGCATCAGGATATATGAAGGACTATCATCACCATCACACAGATGTGCAGGATAGATCCAATTATTTCCTTGCTCTTATGTTTGTATTCCTTGGAGCAATGTTTGGACTGATTTCTTCAGACAGCCTCGGCTGGATCTATTTCTTCTGGGAGATCACATCAGTTTGCTCATTCCTTATGATCGGTTATACAAGAACACAGGAAGCAGTGGACAACTCATTCAGAGCACTCTGGATGAACCTTCTTGGAGGCTGTGGATTTGCTGCAGGACTTATGATCTGCAACATGGGATTTGGCATTTCCAACCTCAGTCAGGTTACAGATATGGGTGAGGCAGCCCTTATCGTTCCTGCAACCCTGTTTGCATTTGCTGCACTTACTAAGAGCGCACAGTTCCCGTTCTCAAGATGGCTTCTTGGCGCCATGGTTGCACCTACACCATCAAGTGCACTTCTTCACTCAGCTACAATGGTTAAGATCGGTGTTTACATGCTGATCAGACTTTCACC
>CACZNZ010000180.1 GCA_902782625.1 uncultured Lachnospiraceae bacterium
ATCAGAGCACGTGTAGTAAAACAGCAAACGGTCTTGCCTGCTTTGATGCACTCTTCCTCTTTCGCGAGGCATCTTTGCACTTCTGCTTCAAATGCATCATCATCTTTGACCAGTGTCGCATCAAGCTCGATAAACTCAATCTCATCAAGTTTTTTAAGTTCTTCCACCTGTCTCGTTGTCTTGTCCGTATGGGATCCAACCACGATGATACCGCCGTTGTCCGTCTCATTTACAACCATCTGCTCTCTGGTAAGAAGTGGCTGGTCTGTCACGCCGCCCATCACTTTTACGATACCGGCAGCTGTACGCATCATGAATACCTTGCCTTTGGCCATTGCACGGTACAATGCCACACAGAACACCTTGATATCTACATAGTCGATCGCATTGATGATGATCTTATTAAAATCCTTTACGCCAAGCAACTGCTCTTCTATCTTGTCAATCTCAACATTTCTGATGTCCTCAAGAGAGATACAGGTGACATCTGCTGCCTTATAAGCTCCTTTTGTCTTTTCTTCTACATACTCCGGCATGGTAGCAGCCGTATATCCGAAGGTCTTATCCTGTGCGAATTCCGTCTCATTGGCAGGCACAAGTTCCTCGCCGTATTTTACATAATGTACATTATCGATGGTAAAACGTCCGCCTTCCTTGAAGAACGGGCAGAGGATCTCACCATCAATCTGCGCTCCGGTATATTTCTCATAATCTGCTTTAAGAAGTTCTGTCTCAAGCGGATAATGTCCACGAAGTGTGGAGTCACTTCTGCTGATGAAAATGTATTCTTTTCCGGTCTCTTTAGATACTTCATCCACTACGGCTGCAATCTCATGATGCGCTTTTGTGGTCTGCTCTGCAGTGAATCCACGGGAATTGGTCATGATGTAAAAGAGATTGTTCTCTTCTTCAAACCCCATCATGATACTGTCTTTATCCCAATTCGTATATACGGAGATATCATGAACCGTCTGCACCCCGGTAGGGTCATCATCCAAAACGACGATCTTTTTCTGATTTGCTGCAATTTCTTTCGCAAGCAGCGCATCGACAGCAGCTTCGTCAATCGGTTTGTAAGCTGTTAAAACATCTGTACTCAGTGCCATCGGCTTCTCCTCCCTGTCAGTCAACTTTCTTTACTTCAATATCAGCAAGCTTCTCAAAGTACTGTACGATTCCACCATGGTCATCGCCCATATGTCCATGTACTTTCAATGCCTGAAGGATCTCATACAGCTGAGCCGTATACGGAATCGGAACATCGATGGAATGTGCAGTGTTCACCACATTCTTGATATCCTTATGATTGATGCGGATCGGTCCGCCGGGCTTAAAGTTTCTTTCTACGATCATCGGAATCTTCGCATCAAGAACAGCACTTCCTGCCAGTCCGCCACGGATCGCCTTATATACCTTCACCGGATCAGCGCCTGCTTTTGTCGCAAGAACAAATGCTTCGGAAACGACAGCGATAGTATTATTAACGATAACCTGGTTTGCAAGTTTTGTCACAGAACCGCTTCCGGAACCACCGATCAGCAGTGCGCTGTTTCCCATGATATCAAATAACTCGCCAAATGCATCAAAATCTTTCTGATCTCCACCTGCCATAATCGCAAGACTTCCTGCGATCGCTCCAGGCTCTCCTCCGGATACAGGTGCATCCACAAAGCCAACGCCTTTCTCTTTAAGGCCTTCATAACACTCCTGAGATTCTACTGGTGTCACGGAACTCATATCACAGATAACGGTTCCAGGCTTTACCGTAGAAGCAACTCCACCTTCTCCGAAAAGAATAGCTTTGGAAATGTCGCCGCTTGGTACCATAAGAATAATCTTGTCACACTGCTCACCGATTTCTGCATAGGTAGCTTCTTTTGCTCCTGCAGCTACAACATCAGCGACTGCTTCTTTGTTAAGGTCGGCAACAAGTAGTTCTTTTCCTGCCTTTACAAGATTCTTTGCCATAGGTCTTCCCATAATGCCAAGACCAATAAAACCAACTTTGCTCATTGCGATGCACTCCTTTCTGCAGATTCCCGATTTATATCAGGAATAATGTCTTATATTTTGTTAAATTCATTATACAGTATACCGGTATATCAGTCAATATGATAGATTTATCCAAATCATCATATCTATATATTACTTTTTTTATATATATTGTATATTATCACAAATAGTATAAAAAAGAAGAGGAACTGTACATTACAAATATACATTTCCCCTTCTTTATAGATTATGGATTCACATCTTTTATTTTATCTTCCAGCACATTTTCTAACAGATACTCTGTAAGTTCGTTCCCAATCTTCCCATATGTTGCTCTGGACATATGGAGATTATCTGAAGAAGTATAAGGACAGTTTTCCTGATTGATAAAGTCATAGTCATTCGTCTTGAAATGATAGATTTGCAGGATACGTGAAGAATCCTCCCCATCTTTTGTTGTATATATCTCTGACTCATAATGATCTTCATATCTGGCAATCAGTTTATCATACTGGTTCTGATAATCCGTCAGTGTCAGTCCGATCTTGTTCTCTGTCGTAAACCGATTGGTTTTCTTGCTGTAATCATATAATCTGTCACTGTAGAAGAAATCGAGGAAAACTACTTTAATCGGATCTTTGTCATCTTCAATTCTCTCTTTGCTGGCCTTATCAATTTCCGATACAATGTAATTCAATGCGCCGGTCATGTTATGCTGATCTTCATTATCCAGGTTGCCTTCCACCGTCGTCATGTCATTGCTGTCACCGTAATCATTCGTACCGGCTGCCATGATGACCACGTCATAAGCGGCAAACACATGTCCTGTGGCTGGATAGGATTCCTTCGTGATACCAAGATCATCGTCACCACTTAACTCTGTCACATCCCGGTCAAGCATCTTATCCACAACATCTCTGGTAATACGAAATCTTCCGCCCTGTCCTTTATAGGACGTTCCCACTTTTGGATCAACAACACCATCTACCAGAGAATAGGTGGATCCAGGAATTGAAGGATTAAAATACTGCACGCCCAGCAACTGTCCTATCCGATACGGGTAAGAGAACACATGTCTTGTCGTCTTCCCTTTATATGGAGAACCGTAGGTGATACTGTTGCCAAGGAAAAGAATCTTCTTCCCGGAATATTTCGCTTTCAAAGCAGGATCAATGTAGAATCCTTCATCATAGTCACTCAGGATCGTCTCTCCGTTCCTGTCTGAATAGGCGATGACTGTAAAATACGGATTTGCAGCATCATAACTTACTTTGACGGACTGTTTTGTTCCGGACACATTCGAAGCAGTCATTACCTGAGTCCAGACAATATGGTTTCCTTCCTTATGACCCTTCATGATCTGGTAACCGTCACTGCAGGAAGATTTTCCGAAATACAGGGTTCCGGAATCATATCCTATAATAGCCGGCTGAGGGAGTTTATAATAACCGTCTTTATTATAGTAGCTGTAGCTGTATTTTTTGTTACCGTTATCGTCTTTGGTCTCTCGAACCGCCCTGACCTGATACACGAAAGGATTGATGGATGGATCCACAAAATTCGTTGCACAGGCATACTCTTTTTCTTCTTCTGTAGAAAGCGTATCATAATAGACGTCATCCCAGGTAAGTCCGGAACTGACATTGGTAAGTGCTCTGTAGTCTCCTCCTTTTCCGACTTTCCGGTGAATCGTATACTTTTGTGCATCCTCTACGGAAGACCATTTGATAGTCGTCTTGAGATTTTGCTGATCGATTTCCACATTCTCTACCGGCAAAAGGGTCTGGATTCCGTCTGTGTCATATTTGCCGTAAACGGTATACGTGCCGTTCTTCTCTATCTCTCGAACCGTATAAGTGTATCTGGTATTCTTCGAAGCGGTTTTATCAAGATAAACTTTTGAGCTTCCGGTTGCCGTGATGGTCCCGATTGTTGTATAACTTCCTGTCGTTTTCCTTAAAACCTGATACTTGCTGCCTTTCACGGTCTTAAAGCTTATTCTTGCTTCAACAAGCGTGGCAGAAAGTTCCTGCGGACGGAAAGTCACATAATTTAATACCGGTGCCGTCGGAACACCGTCCTCTCTGCCGGAAGTCGATTTCTTCACTGTCACTGTCACATAACTTTTAACCCCATTATGTGCCACAGCATAAATCTTTACTTTTCCAGCTTTTTTCGGTGTTACCACTCCTGAGTTCTTTGAGACCGTGGCAATGGAAGTGTTGGAACTGATAAAACGCACAGATCTGCTAAGTCCCCGGTTTGCTTTGGCGGCGTATTTCCCTTTAGTACCGATATAGAGTGTTTTGTAATATTTCGAGTATGATACTTTCGATGCATTATAAGAAGTTGATCCTACTTTACAGGAAGCATAATCGCTGATGTTTCCTTTTGTAGAACCATTATAAGGAACTACTTTCAGATAAACCTTCTTTTTCTTTGTAAATGCAAAGGTATATTTCCTGTAATTACCTGATTTAGCTCCCTTAACATAAAGATTTTTTGTCGCTCTTTTATAGGTTCCGTTCTGAGAATACGAATAATAGATTCTGTAACGAGTGGCACCTTTACTCTTATACCAGTAAAGCTGTACTCTTTTATATCCTTTTTTCTTCTGCGCTTTGCTGAGTCCTGTTGTCTTATTATCTGTTACAACTTTGATATACTTAATATTACCCGGTTTAGAAGCTGCCTGCGCATCTGTTTTCCAGGTAATCACCGCAAATACGGCAAAGCAGACCATGATCGTTCTCCATACCAATTGTTTCATTTGTTAACTCCTTTTCTCCTCTGTGTTTACGGCCAGTCTCCCAGCATGCGTTCATATTCATCGTAATCTCTGATTCCGTGTGTTGTTCCGCTAAAAGAGCATGTCTGATACAGACATTCTATGACATAATTCTGAGGACAGACTTCTCTGTCATCCTGAATCACATAAGTAAATTTCATCGTATACAGTTGTCCGTCCTTGATTGCTCCAATAAAATATATTCCCCGGGACGGATCACCTTTTATGCTTCCACCTAAAACGCCGTGCATAAAACCTTGTTCATGATCCGGCATGATCTTTGTCCCGCTGTGCAGATTATCATCGAAATCAAGTACGGAAAGGTAATAGTTACATTGAGAATTCAGATAGCCTTCCTGGTCATCCTCATAGACAGGTCCTACTTCCAATGTGGCAGATCCATCGGATGTTGTAAATGTATAGAAATCTTCATCCGTTTTTGTCACCTCAGAAAAAAAGTCTGTCGGGTAACCAAAAGAACCATTCACATTTTGAAATGAAATCAGCCTGAACTGATCTGCGTACCGGTAATCATCATAAACCGGATAGGCCGAATCATAAACTCCTTCCACCTGTACTTTCCGGTCAGCAGGCTCTGATTCGCCCAAAGCCGCTGATGCATCATCCGTCTGTGTATCTTCTTGTGTCGTTGTAGCCTCAGATGTTTCTGCCACAGTTTCCGAAACAGCTGCCTTTGTTGAATTATCTGCCGCTTTTTTCTTTGGTCCGATCAGCATATTGCCAAGGACGATGACAGCAGCCACAATCAACAAGGCAAGGATCGATCCGATTCCAATTAGTACCGGCTTCATTTTCCCGGAATTATCATCCTCTGTCTTTTCCACAGAATACAAAGCATTTTCAAGGGCTTCCATGCTTTGAAACCGGTTTCTCCTGTCAGGTTCAAGCCCGGTATTTACTGCATCGGCAAACTCGCGTGTAACCGGATAATACATGGGATCTAAAGGCACACGCCCCGCTCCTCTCAACCGGTCCAACGCTTTAGGCAGCGTTCTCATCGTCACCATATTATAGATGGTCGCACACAGTGCATAGACATCGGTCCATGGCCCCTGTTCTCCCCGAGTATCATACTGTTCCAGAGCCGAATAGCCATGTTTTAATATCTTGGCCCCATCACTGGTATTGTCCAGTCTCTTTGCCGCACCGAAATCAATCAGCACCGGCATCCCATTTTCATTCATCACAAGATTATCCGGGCTGATATCTCTGTGTATGATTCCTTTTCGATGCACTTTTTTCAAGGAGCGGATTACAGGG
>CACZNZ010000181.1 GCA_902782625.1 uncultured Lachnospiraceae bacterium
GAATTTCATGGCTCATATTAGACAGGAAAGCTGTCTTCGCCTTGTTTGCCTGATTGGCCTCTTCCAACGCCATACTCAGAGATTCGCGCTGTTTCGCCAATTCCTGCATCATGTCCTTTTGTTTCGTGATGTCTATGAACACACCTATATAAGTTTTCGGTGAACCATCAGGACGACGTATTGGTTTGCCGACAGCACGATACCATCGATACCCTCTGTTTTTCGTCAGCAGACGATATTCTACATCATAAGTCTTTTGACCTGTATAGTCGGAAATCGTTTCATTATACTCTTTTAGTACGCGCTCCTTATCATCAGAATGCAACAGATCGGACCAGGATTCCAGTATGTCCGGAAAGTCATCCTTTCCCTGATATCCGAGCATTCTTCGGAATTCATCGCTCCAGCTGACTCGAATCATCTCTCCTGCTTCATCAAAATCCATTGTCCATTTTCCGGATCCAAGCATTTCATGAATGGTATCGAGAGACGCAGCTTCATTTTGCAGTGCTTCGAAAAGAGCGTCATGTTCCTTCGCCTGGGTTATGTCGATCGTTACGCCCCTGCACTGCTCCGGTCTGCCTTCAGAATCCCGAGACACTATGCCCTTGCTGCGAAACCATCGGACCGAGCCGTCTTTTCTGCAAAAACGGCAATCATAGTCCGCTGTACGTATGATATTTTTATCAAAAATGCTGGCCGTCATATTCCCAATAAAAGTATCCCTGTCTTTCGGATAAATGCCTCGCAAGAAAGATTCTATTTTATTCGGAAAATCATTTTGATCATGATATCCCAGCAGTCTGCGGAAACCATTACCCCATTGTACAGATGCCAAAGAGCCATCTGTCGAAAAGTTGATAACCCAGCTTCCCGCTTTGGTCAGATCAGTAAGAAGACGGTTTGTTCCGGCTAGTTCTTTTATTATAAGCTTGTCCTTTTCATCTTTTACCTGATTCATAAAGGGCTCCCTTCATCCAAGTCTACTTATCTTTATGAATAAATCATATCATAACTGTCTATGTTTTTCTATCCCTTAAACGGATGCAGCAACCGATGAAGCATACGTATCCCCTGGATTATCCATCAATTCGTATTAGGCAGCTTGAAATCAAAATAGATATCTTCCGGTGCCGTCTCTCGCATAGGAACCCGAAAAAGATGTGCACCATTCGCTTTTCTGGACCCTTCGATATACTCCATCTTCCCCGAACCTATGTAAGTGAACGGAAGCTGGATGCCATCTTCGTTATCAACCTTTCGAACAAAGATATGGATACATTTACTGTTCTTTAATTCATTTAACTGTCTCTCGCTGACATTGGCCACCGATTCCCATTGGAAAGTATCCGCATCAATATATCCGTCTGCATACTTCAGATCTTCTTTTATATTCCCTTTCATGACGGTAACATAGGCATAGACAACTCCATCATATATTTTTGTGCCCAGCATTATATCTCCAGGATTATTGAGCAATAATTGCTGGACTTGTTCTTTTCGGTATTTTCCCCATAAATGGAACGTCTCTTCAGGATTCGCATCATAATAATCAATATCATATTTACCAAGTCCATAGTCCAAAAGGTCTCTAAGATACGCCTCGAAAACCATGTCCCTGCGTATCTCCATCAGGGAAATCTGCTCATCCTCTTTCATAAAAAATCCACTGGACAGCATATAGTACAACGCATGGTCAAAGGCTTTTGAATTCCAGTTTATCATGGTATGCTGCAGTTTCTCTGCTATTTTGCTGATGGCAGCTGTCCCGGCATTATCCAGTAATTCCTGAATAATCAAATATTCATAGGGACGGACAATGGGCAGCATAGAGGACACATACTTAATAAAAGCCTCCTGGCGTTCATCAAAGGATGGTAATTCTTCCTCGCCTATCGCTTTGAGAAAACCGTAATAGGAGCTATTCTTTCTTCCGGAAATTTTTGCCTGCATGAACTTGATCAAATCAGGGGCATAGTCATTGTTCAGATAGTCTATATGCTGTGGATACGAGGGGGCATTAACATATTTTTTAAAATTATAATAATCCTGAGCAAGATAGGTTTTAGTATTGAAATTCACTTGGTCGATATAAGAAAGAATCTCCTTTTTGCTTAAGTCATCAAGGTGGATTTCAACTCCGTATTCTTCCAATCCAATACTGGAGAAATTATCTGCGAGCAAGGCCGCAATCAGATTCTTCTCCACAACAAAATTTTCTGAGAGGCTTCCCAAAGCAAAAGCAATCTGTACGCTTCGTTTATAATCATTTCCTATAAAATCCAATACAGTAACATATTTTTTCCCTTCATATTTTCTTAGTCCTCTCCCCAACTGCTGAATGAATATTATCTGTGAATCTGTTGGCCTTAGAAAAAGTACTATATTGACACCAGGAATATCGACCCCCGATGTATGACAAGCCAGTCGTGAATATAATGTTTGTTACAAGCCGCTTCCATTAAGCGGCTTAAAATTTTAAATGGCACTCATGGTTTACCATTTACCTATGAGGGCATTATTCCTTCCCATCGTCAAAAAAGGGAGAGGGTCAGCCGCATGGCATTCACTCTCCCTTATGTCTGTCGGATTATTTCCGATTATCCGTCAAAGCCACTTTATCATTTTCGCCTGATCAGTACCGGTTTTGTCCAGGCACTGTAGTAGGTCTTTCCCTTCACCGTCTTGTAGGCTCTAGCCCGGAAGTAAGCCTGCTTCCAGGAAATAGCTTCTTTGAGCATGACTCCCGAATAGGTCGTTTGGGTAACTTTCCGGGTCAGGGTTTCCTTCCTGGCAAATGTCTTATTCTGGCAGGCGGATAGTTCATATCCGGTGACAGAATACCTGTGATTGAAGTTCAGGTAGAGCTCCCCTGTGTGGGTCTTGTATCCATCCAGGAAAGATCCATAGGGATTAAGGGGAGTCGGAATCTGGTATCCGTCCGTGAACTTGATCACGTAATCGCAGGTCTTAGGATAGGCTCCACTCTTAACTCGCTTATTCCAAAGACTTTTCTTCCCCTTGAAGATGATCATACGGCAGTCACACTGGTCCAGGGCTCCGACCACCCCGCCCTGGATTTTGGTCACTGTGGATGGAATCGTCAGATACTTGATATTAAAGCTTTGGAAGAATGCATCATTACGTATGGTCCTCACATTTTTGCCGATGGTGACATTCTTCCTCTTCGTCCCGGCCAATCTGGGATAGCTTACAAGAACTGTCCCTTTTTTGTTATAGAGGATATTTTTTTTGGCACTGAAATATTTATTATCTTTATGCACACTAATCCTGGTGTGGACCGGGAGACTCTCAATCTTTTTAACATTTTTTCCAATCGTCAGCTTCAGACTGGTGGTACCCTCCTGATAAACAAAGTTTAGTTTTTTAATCCCGTTTCCTGTATTAATACTCTTCAGATACGGGCAAAGTTCAAATACCCCATAGCTCATGGAGGTCAAAGAATCTGGCAGTCTGATTGTCCTGAAGCAGGTATGCTTGAAAGCACGCTTCTCTATGGTCTTCAGATTCTTTGAAAATGTTATGCTCTTCAGCCTGCTGTTGGCAAATGCGTTGGCGCCGATGGTCCTGACCGTGGCGGGCATTTTATAGTTGCTGCTCCCATCTCCCGGATAGGCGATGATCTTTGTTTTTGTTTTATTAAAGATCACTCCCCGGGCAGAAGAGTATTTTGGATTTTTGGCTGCCACGACGAATCTTTTCACGCCGGAAGTATCGAAGCTCAACGGGTCGATGGAGGTGACGGATGCCGGAATATATACCTTGTCCAGGCTCTTTCTGAACATCCAGGCTCGTTCCGTATAGCCTGCCTCATTCGAACTCCTTCTGCAGGCATCCAGGATATTCTTTCCGATCCTGGTAACTGAGTTGCCTATGGTGATATTCTGAAGGTTCGGCGTATAGATAAAAGCACATTTGCCGATATAAGTTACCCCGTCGCCAATCACGATATGTCTGATCTGTGTCCGCAGAGCAAAAGGAGAAGCTTTCCCGCATTCCCAGTAATCCATAAGCTCGGTGGGATAATCATAGTCATACATGGGACCTGTACCCGTGATGGTCACGGTTCCCGATTGTTCATCAAATGTGTAACTGACATTCTTCCCGCATGGCCCGCTGGCCAGAGGCTCTCTGTCACCCTCCTCCGCCCGGGCTTCCATGCCCGGTCCGGCCATGATCAAAGAACAGGCAAAAAGTATAAGAAGAATCAAGACTTGTTTTTTCATAAATATCCATCCCTTTCTCTTGTATGATGTTTATAGAAGCAGAAACACCATATTCCTTTCTTTTTTATATCGTGGTTTAATACATTCAGATACTGTGGACA
>CACZNZ010000182.1 GCA_902782625.1 uncultured Lachnospiraceae bacterium
AAACACCTGTTTTTCTGGTGATCAACAAGATCGATCAGGCTGATAAGGAAAAGATTCTGGAAGCCATTGTCACCTACAAAGATCAGTGCGATTTCGCCGAGGTTATCCCGGTAAGTGCACTGGAGGGAGACAATTGTGATGATCTGATCCATACTATCATCCGCTATCTTCCCGAAGGTCCGATGTATTTTGATGCTGACACCATCACAGACCAGCCCGAACGACAGATTGTTGCGGAACTGATCAGGGAGAAAGCCCTGCGCAATCTGAATCAGGAAATTCCCCATGGAATCGCTGTGGTCATTGAAAGGATGCGCAACCGCAAAAAAGGAGATATCGTAGACATTGAGGCAGTGATCGTCTGTGAAAGAGATTCTCACAAAGGAATCATCATCGGAAAAAAAGGAGCCATGATCAAAAATATAGGTTCCGAGGCAAGAAAAGAGATTGAGAACCTGCTGGATACGAAGGTTAATCTGAAGCTCTGGGTCAAAGTCCGAAAGGACTGGAGAGACAGTGATATTCTCCTGAAAAACTATGGCTATAATATGAAAGAGTTATGAGTGAGAGCTTAAAAACAACAGGTATCATCTTAAGTGCCAGACCGGTCGGTGAAAATGACAAAAGTCTGACGATTCTGACCGGCGAGTACGGAAAGATGCAGGTATTTGCCAGAGGAAGCAGAAAAGTAAAAAACTCTCTTCATGGAGCTTCACAGGCACTGGTATATGGAGAATTTTTGATCGCGCAGTCAAGACTTTATAATTATTTGAGTGCTGCAGATATCAGAGATTTTTTTCCGTATGTCAAGGATGACCTGGAAAAGATCACCTACAGCACTTATTTTGCAGAGTTAGCAGAGCATTTCTGTGTCGAAGGGCAGGGTGCCACCGATATCCTGAATCTGATCTATGTGACATTTCAGGCCATGAGATCAGGCCAGGTTCCTTTGCCCCTGATCCGACGCATTTATGAGTTGAAACTCCTGCAGCTTTCCGGATTTGGCATGCAGACGGATGCCTGTCTGCATTGCGGCAGGCAGGAAGAGACCATGCATATTGCCATCCATGATGGCGGGGTGATATGTGATAAATGTGCAAAGACGATTCCTGCGATTCCGGTAAGCGGCGCTGTGCTAAAAGCGCTCCGTTACATATCCGGGACTCCTCTTCAAAGGCTGTTCTCCTTCAGGCTTGAGGAGAATATACTCGAAGAATTCACAAAGATCGTCAACCAATATTTCAGACAATATGCATCAGGACATTTCCGATCGGAAGAGATGCTGGATTTATTATAAAAATAAAAACGAAAGAGGTAACAATGATGGAAAAAACGATGGACAAAATTATTGCAGTATCCAAGGCTAGAGGCTTTATCTATCAGGGGTCTGAAATCTACGGCGGACTTGCCAACACCTGGGATTACGGTAATCTCGGCGTAGAGCTTAAGAATAATATTAAAAGAGCCTGGTGGAAAAAATTCATCCAGGAGAGTCCATACAATGTCGGTGTAGACTGCGCGATTCTGATGAATCCCCAGACTTGGGTTGCTTCCGGTCATTTGGGCGGATTTTCTGACCCGCTGATGGATTGTAAGGAATGTAAGGAAAGATTTCGCGCTGATAATATCATCGAAGATTTTGCCAAGGCGAACGGAATTGAACTGGATTCCTCGATTGACGGGTGGAGCCATGAAAAGATGAAAGATTTTATCGATTCCCATCAGGTGCCTTGTCCGAGCTGTGGAAAACACAATTTTACCGATATCCGTCAGTTTAATCTGATGTTCAAGACATTCCAGGGAGTAACTGAGGATGCCAAAAACACTGTATATTTAAGACCTGAGACCGCACAGGGTATCTTTGTTAACTTTAAAAATGTACAGAGAACTTCCAGGAAGAAGATTCCGTTTGGCATAGGCCAGATCGGAAAATCATTCCGTAACGAGATTACACCAGGTAACTTTACTTTCCGTACCAGAGAATTTGAGCAGATGGAACTTGAATTTTTCTGCAAACCGGATACTGATCTTGAATGGTTTGCATACTGGAAAGATTTCTGTGTTAACTGGCTTAAAGAGCTTGGATTAAAAGAAGAAGAGCTCAAACTCCGTGACCATGATAAGGACGAGCTTTCCTTCTATTCGAAGGCTACGACAGATATTGAGTTCCTCTTCCCGTTCGGATGGGGCGAACTGTGGGGTATTGCTGACCGTACAGATTATGACCTGTCCTGTCATCAGGAAGTATCCAAAGAAGATCTTTCCTATTTTGATGATGAAGAGAAGAGAAAATATGTACCATATGTTATTGAGCCGTCATTGGGTGCAGACCGTGTAACACTCGCTTTCTTATGTTCTGCCTATGACGAAGAGGAGATTAAAGAAGGAGAAACAAGAAATGTCATGCATTTCCATCCGGCAATCGCTCCAGTGAAGATCGGTATCCTTCCTCTGTCCAAAAAACTTGGTGAAGAAGCAGAAAAGATATATATGCATCTTGCAAAAACATATAATTGTGAATATGATGACAGAGGCAATATCGGTAAGAGATATCGTCGTCAGGATGAGATCGGAACACCATATTGCGTGACGTTTGATTTCGATTCTCTTGAGGATCACGCAGTTACAGTCCGTGACCGTGACAGCATGGAACAGGAAAGAATCAAGATCGACGATCTGGATGCATACTTCGCAGAGAAATTTAATTATTAATCTCCTGAAAGAAGAGGTTCTATGAAGACGAACGTAAAAGAAATATTCGGAACAAATGTTTTTAACGAAGCCGTAATGAAAGAAAGGCTTCCGAAGGATGCCTATAAAAAGATGAAAGCAGCTATTGAGGCAGGTGCCGAATTAGATCCTGAAGTTGCGGACATTGTAGCCCATGAGATGAAAGAATGGGCTCTTGAAAAAGGTGCCACTCATTTTACGCACTGGTTCCAGCCTCTTACCGGAATCACGGCAGAAAAACATGACGCCTTTATCGATCCTCAAAGTGATGGAACAACGCTTCTGCGGTTCTCCGGAAAAGAACTGATCAAAGGAGAACCGGATGCTTCTTCCTTCCCTTCCGGAGGAATCCGTTCTACCTTTGAGGCAAGAGGATATACGGCGTGGGACTGCACATCACCGGCATTCATCAAGGAGACACCCCATTCCACGATTCTTTGTATTCCTACGGCATTTTGTTCTTTTACTGGAGAAGCGCTTGATAAAAAGACGCCTCTGCTTCGTTCTATGCAGGCAATTAATATTCAGGCTATGAGAATTCTTCGGCTGTTTGGTAATACCACTGCCAAACAGGTGATTCCCTCCGTCGGTGCGGAACAGGAATATTTCCTGGTAGATAAAGAGAAATTCATGAAGCGAAAAGATCTGACATTTACAGGCAGAACGCTGTTTGGCGCAATGCCGCCGAAGGGCCAGGAGATGGACGATCACTAGTTCGGAACAATTCCAGAAAGAGTTCTCAAATTCATGGATACCTTTAATCAGGAACTTTGGAAACTTGGAATATCCGCAAAAACCCAGCATAATGAAGTAGCGCCGGCACAACATGAACTGGCCCCGATTTATGACCAGAATAATATTGCGACCGATCACAATCAGCTTGTGATGGAGACGGCACAGCGTGTCGCAGACCAGCAGGGACTCAAATGTCTTCTCCATGAAAAGCCCTTTGCCGGTATCAATGGATCCGGTAAACATAATAACTGGTCGCTTTGTACCGACGAAGGAGAAAATCTCTTTGATCCGGGTGATACTCCTCATGAAAATATGCAGTTCCTTTTGTTTATCGCTGCCGTTATTCGAGCGGTTGATGAATACGCTCCGTTGCTGAGACTGTCTGCCTCGGCACCGGGTAATGATCACCGTCTTGGTGCAAATGAAGCTCCTCCTGCCATAGTTTCCATCTTTTTAGGAGAACAGATCCAGGATGTCGTTGACCAGTTTGTAGATAACGGAGAAGCAACCAGTTCACTCGAAGGAGAGGAATACGTCTCCGGTGTTCACAGTCTTCCGGTATTTACCAAGGATGTGACGGACCGTAACAGGACTTCGCCATTTGCCTTTACCGGAAATAAGTTTGAATTCCGTATGGTCGGATCGACCCAGTCTATTTCTGATCCGAACACGATCCTGAATACCATCGTTGCCGAGGTCCTGTCTGATATGGCTGATCATCTTGAAAAGGCCGAAGATTTCAGTATGGCTGTCCATGATATGATCAAAAATACGATTGCTGATCATATCCGTGTGATCTTTAACGGAGACGGATATTCTGAAGATTGGATCAGAGAAGCCAAAAGAAGAGGACTGCCGAATATCACAAGTATGGTAGATGCGATTGGTGTTCTCGAGACGAAAAAATCAATCGATCTATTTGAAAAGCACGGGGTATTCACCGAAATTGAATTAATGTCCCGTGCAGAGATCATGTATGAGCAATATGCTAAAACGATTCACATTGAAGCTCTTACGATGATCGATATGGCAAAAAAACAGATTATACCAGCTGTGATTCAATACCAGACCGGTCTGGCCGATTCCATCAATTCGATAAAAAAGGCTGTTCCGGACATCGATATTTCCGTGCAGGTATCACTAATGAAAGATATCTCCGAGAATCTTAAGAAAATGTTTGAGGCTCTTGGAAAACTTGAAGAAAAAACACATCAGGCCGAAAAAATGCAGGAGGGAAAAGAACAGGGCTATTACTATCATGATGAGATTGCTTCCATCATGAAGCAGCTGCGCGATCCAGCTGATAAGCTGGAAATGCTTGTTGCAAAATCAGCCTGGCCTTTCCCGAGTTATGGAGATATGATCTTTGAACTGTAGCAAAAACCTCCGTTGCAGGATGATCTCGTAACGGAGGTGTTTTTAATAAGGATCCTTTTATGACAATGAAAAAAGATAACAAAGATCTTTCAGCCATCAGAAATGACATGACGCAGCTGGATTATGAGATTGCAGATTTATTTGAACGGCGGATGCAATATGCCGCACAGCTCGCCATGGCAAAAAAAGAAACAGGAACACCCATCTACGATAAGAATCGGGAAGATGAGAAGATTGCAGATATAACCAGAAATCGTTCCAACCCTTTTATCGTCAAAGGATTGGAAGAAGTCTTCATCCAGATGATGTCGATCAGCAGGAAGTACCAGTATCATCTGGTTCACCAGAGAGACAGGTATATAGAGAACTATTTTACTGAGGTGGAATCCCTGGTCATGTTCCCTGATACCAGAGTGGTATATCCAGGTGTTCCCGGATCATTTTCTGAGATGGCATGTGAAAAATTTTTTGGAAAAGAAGTCGACCACTACGGCGTTAATACCTTCAAGGAGGTTGCTTTTGCTCTAAATAACGGTGATGCAGATTATGGAGTCATTCCCATCGAGAATTCTTCAGCCGGAGATGTAACCGGCGTATATGACATTCTTTTAGAAAATGATGTGTGCATGGTAGGAGAAACCTTTGTGAAGGTAGCGCATCACCTGTTGGGATGTCCAGGCAGCAGTCTTGACGACATCGAGGTAGTATTTTCCCACCCACAGGGACTGATGCAGTGTGCGCCGTTTCTTGAGAAAAAAGGATATGAGATGATAAGTGTGGAAAACACTGCCATTGCTGCCGAGAAGGTTGCAAGAGAGGGATTTTTCAATCATGCTGCCATCGCAAGCCGCAGAGCGGCAGAGAATTATCATCTGGATATTCTTAAAGCAAATATCAATTTTGAAGATAACAATGTTACCAGATTTATCATTCTGTCCAAGAAAAGACAATATACCTCCAATGCCGGTAAAATCAGTATATGTTTTTCCTTGCTGCATGAAAGTGGTACACTTTATAACATACTGTCACATTTTATGTATAACGATTTGAATCTGTCTCATATAGAATCGGTTCCTCTGCCTGATAAACAGTGGGAATATCGGTTTTATGTGGATATCACAGGTAATCTTCATGATCCTGCCGTGAAAAATGCTCTGCAGGGTGTCAGATCGGAAGTTGCCTATTTTAAGATTCTCGGCAATTATTAATGACTTTTGAGGAATCAGATGGATAAAACAAAAAAGATTATTCTGACGTGCTTCCGTGCTGTCTTGACAGCAGTTTTATTTGCATCTGCAGCCTATTTGTGTATTCATTTTAAAGAATATCAGAGGAATGCCACGAACCAGGTAAATAAATACAGAATCGACCAGGTATGCCAGCTTACTGAAGATACCGTTGTCAAGCAGTACTTTGTAGCAAGACATACCCATCTGAAGACAGTCAAGGTATATTTTGGCAATGATTATGCCGGACAGGCAAAAGGAAATGTCATCTTAGATATCGTCAATCAGAAGACAAAGAAGATAGAATCCCGAATCAAACTCGAGATTTCTTCCCTTGCCAACAATGATTATACTGAGTTTAATACTGATTTACAGCTCCAAAAGGGAGACCTTTATGCCATTGTGCTCTCTTCAGAGCATACTTCACCGGGTAAAGAACCGCTGATCTTTCAGTGGAAGAAAAAAAGCAGTGGTTTTAAAAAACATATGATCGTAAATTATACGATTCAAAAAAAATACCTGGTGGCAAGGTTTTATTATCCTGTAATAATCTATCGCCAGTGGGCCGGAATCTGTCTGAGCATCCTGATCCTGATTTTTTTGCTTTGGTTCCCATTACCCCTTCCGACGATTATCCAAAGGTTTCTTTCGGTCTTCATGCCGCTGGTAGCTCCGTTGTTTATCTTCTGGATCGTGGAGAGATTTACAGATAACTCTCTTAGGGGAATAGCCTCTGCGGAACTTGTTTTCAATATACTTGTCTACTATATGTTCTTCGGGGTGCTGTATATCCTGCTGTATTATCGGAAACTTTCTACTACTGTAGGAATGGCTTTCTTCTATATCGCAGCATTAGCGAATTATTATGTACTGCAGTTTAAAGGATCCCCGATTGTTCCGTCAGATTTTAAATCCGCAGGTACTGCAGCGGGTGTGGCAGGGAACTATACCTATACCATACAGCCTGTTTTCATATGGAACGCGCTCTTCGTACTTTTGTTCATCGGCGTCCTTCTTCGCACAAAGGCAACAAGAGAGATGAAATGGAAGTCGCGCATCGCAATGGGATGCATCATTTTTGTAATGTCTGCAGTGCTCGGACATTTCATTGTCGAACAAAAAACCCTAAAGAGTTACGGCATAAAAAATAATGTATGGGACCAGAAAAAAGGATATGCCAAAAACGGATTCTTTTTCGGGTTTGTCCTGAATATGAATTCTCTTGTTAACCAGAAACCGGAAGACTATTCTGTGGATGCAGCAAAAAGTATCGCTTCTAAATACGAGGAACTGTATGCCAATAAGAAGGAGTCAAAAAAACGGTGTATTCTCGAACCTAAGAGTGGAAAAAAGCCGAATGTGAT
>CACZNZ010000183.1 GCA_902782625.1 uncultured Lachnospiraceae bacterium
ATCTGGAAATGTCCGAACTGCGGCAATACCGACCAGAATAAGATGAACGTCGCCAGGAGAACCTGCGGCTATATCGGAACACAGTTCTGGAATCAGGGAAGAACCCAGGAAATTAAAGAAAGAGTGTTGCATTTGTAGGGACAAAGATACGGGATGCTCCGGAAAAAATATCACAAAACAGAAAGTTCAATAAAAGAGAGGCGGATTTTCCGTCTCTTTTTTCTATGTAAACTTACTTTACTGTCACGCTTATCTCCCTGGCACAACCGATATCGAAAGTCAGCTACGAAGATAAAGTATCGTTTTCAAAGAGGGAAATTTGAGGTATAATGAATGTGGATTAAAATTTGTGTGGTGGAGACTCGTGACCACAGCAGGCGGACATTATGTCCCGATGAAATCAGATTGACATATTCAATTAGAGACATATCACGGCTTGGTAACGATTAGAAACCTGCATAGCAGTATATATCAATATAGGAGAAAGCTTTATGAATTTTATATTTATTTCACCGAATTTCCCACATACTTACTGGCAGTTCTGCGATCGTCTAAAAAATGCCGGAGTGAACGTCCTCGGTATTGGCGACTGTCCATACGATAATCTGGAGTCCGAACTGAAGGGCTCGCTTACTGAATATTATAAGGTGGACAACATGGAGAACTATGACAGCATGTATCGTGCTGTTGCCTTCTTCGCGTTCAAGTACGGCAGGATTGACTGGCTTGAGTCAAATAATGAATACTGGCTTGAGCAGGATGCACGTCTGCGACAAGACTTTAACATAACGACTGGCGTTCAGCCGGATGACCTCGCCCATTGGAAGAGCAAATCAGCCATGAAGCCGATATACAAAAAGGCAGGCATTCCGACAGCGCGCAATCATAAGATCACGGATATCGATGCAGCCAGAGACTTTCTTGAGGAGATCGGCGGGTACCCTGTAATTGTTAAACCAGACATCGGTGTTGGAGCAGAAGATACCTGGAAGCTGGAATGTGAGGAAGAGCTGGAAGCTTTCTTCGCTAACAAACCACAGGTACCTTATGTGATGGAAGAGTTTGTATATGGTAACATCTATTCCTACGACGCGATATGTGATTCCAACAGCGAACCGCTGTTTGAGTCTTCCTGCTGGTTCCCGCCTTCTGTCGCCGATCTGGTTAATAAGGGTCTTGAGCTGACCTACTATGTCAAGGCGACAGTACCGGAGCAGCTCCGAGAATATGGCAGGCGGGCACTCAAAGCCTTCAAGGTTCGCAGCAGGTTCGTTCATTTTGAATTTTTCCGACTGACGCAGGCAAGAAAGAATCTTGGAGAGATTGGCGATTTCGTTGGTCTTGAAGTAAATATGAGGCCGGCCGGTGGATATACACCGGATATGATCGACTATGCCCATTCAATCGATGTCTATCAGATTTATGCGGAGATGATCACACAAGACAGACGTCTGATGCCGGATTCCGGCGAGGACAGGTACTGCGTCTATGCATCTAAGAAAGATATACACAGGTATGCGCATACTCATCAGGAGATCATGGATAAATATGGAGACCGGATCGTCATGGCAGAGCGCATGCCCGATGTATTATCTGGCGCGATGGGCAACGAGATGTACACGGCGATCGTCTCGAGCGAGAAAGAAATACAGGAATTTGCCGAATTCATAGAAAAAAGAGAGGAATAGTCATGGAAGAAAGATATGAAGTAAGATACAGTGAAAGACTTGGACGTGATATGGGACATGCGGTATTCGGACATGACGGCCGTCTGTGTCTGGCCTTTGGTCCTCAGAACGGTCATACCTGGGATTTCAGAAATTTCGGCATGGTTGACTGCATAAAGCCATGGATTGATGCGGGCAAGCTGAAACTTGTATGTGTTGACAGCATCGATGAAGAGTCCTGGTCAGATGAATACGGAGACGGAAGATACCGGGCCGAGATGCAGGAGAAATGGTTCAGTTATGTCATCGATGAACTGATTCCTGAATATCTTACCTATGGCGAGAAAGCTATGACCACCGGATGCAGCATGGGAGGACTTCATGCAGCTAATTTCTATTTCAGAAGACCTGATATATTTGACACGATGATATCATTAAGCGGTGTCTTTGATGCCTCCTACTTCTTCGGAAGTTATATGGATGATCTCGTATATAACAATTCCCCGATTCATTTTCTGCCGAATATGCCGGAAGATCATCCATGGCTGGATCTTTACAGAAAAGGGACGATCATCTTCTGTTGCGGTCAGGGCGCCTGGGAAGATAAGATGCAAGTTGATTCAGACGCGCTCGACCGGATTTTGAGGGATAAAAATGTACCGCACTGGGCAGACTTCTGGGGTTACGATGTGAATCATGACTGGCCATGGTGGCAAAAACAGCTGCCTTACTTTATGGGTTATATTCTGGGCCCCGCCTGATGCGTGAAAATAAAAGATTGAATAAAGGGATTCCGAAGATTTCTCGGAATCCCTTTTCGATGTTTTGACAGTAGTTCTGATCAATGGAAACCATCAGGAGAATACGCCCTTTTCTTTTAGATCCTCATAATCAAGCCCCAGACTCTCTATGATTTCTTTCGTGTGATATCCTAAAGGATAGCCGGCAAAACGGTATTCACAGGGAGTTTCACTTAAGTGAACTGCGGTGCCCATCTGTCTGACAGTCGTATCTTCGTGAAGGGGCAGCGGTACCTCAACAACCATCTCTCTTTCTCGAATCTGTTCATCTTCAAGAAGAGCCTCATGCAGATTCATAACCGGCTGCACACAGGCATCATACCTGGAAAATACATCGGTCCATTCTTTTTTTGTCTTTGTAAGGAAAATCTCTCGAATCTCCTGTTTTACATGATTAATATCATCTGGCCATACTGTGCCCGTAATCAGATCTTCACGTCCGATGGCCGTACAGAATTCCTTCCAGAATTTCGGCTCGAGAGCACCAACACTCATGTATTCCCCATCTTTTGTCTCATAGAAGTCGTACATACATCCGCCGTTGAGCATCTCATTTTCCCGTTCAGGCTGGTGTTCATTTACCAGAAAACCGGCACCGTCAAGACTGTTAAAAGGAACACACCCGTCAAGCATGGCAATATCAATGAACTGGCCCTGCCCTGTCATATGCCGGTGGTGAACCGCTGCCAGAATTCCGATAACGGAATTCATAGAACCTACCGCAACATCCGCAATCTGAAAGTTCATCAGGGACGGCCCACTATCTTTCCTTCCCGCATGCGACATCAGGCCACTGCGAGAAATGTAATTGATATCATGTCCCGCTGCATCCCGCAAAGGACCAGTCTGCCCGTATCCGGTAAGCGCACAATAGATCAGACGGGGATTTATTTTCTTCAGCGCTTCATATCCGATGCCAAGCCGGTCCATCACACCCGGACGGAACTGCTCGAGTATGATATCATACTCCATCACTAGCTTTTTAATGATCCGGACCGCCTCTTCCGTCTTCAGATTTAAAAACATAGTTTTCTTATTTCTACCCAGCCAGGCCTGGCAGGCAGATATCCCGGTATCCCCAATAAAAGGTTCATAATTGACTACCAGATCAGGACGGCTCGCCGAGCTGATCTTTAACACCTCCGCACCAAGATCCGCAAGCATCAGCGAGGCATAGGGTCCCGGAAGAAGCGTAGAAAAATCAAGAATTTTCAGTCCGTCAAGAGCACCCAAAACAATCCCTCCTTACTCATAAATTCATATTATTTTCTTTGATTATATAGTATAATCTATTCAGGGTCAAAAGAAGTATTAAAGGTCAATACGAAAGGAGACTGTCATGCATAGAGAAAAAAACAAGAAAAGAAATCTATTCCTCGTCATAACCATGATGCTGATTCCCCTGATCCTGGGAGGTTGCAGCATAGCAGGATTTCATTCAAAGCTTGGTGATATCAAAGGAAAATTGGTAGGTAATTCCTTTACATGCCGGTTCTATGACAATTCAGGAAGCAAATATCTTACCGTTTTCGGGAAAAAGATCAGCCTCGAAGGAAATGTAGTAGAAGACTCCAAGGTAAATTCCGACGACGGTTCCGTGGTCGTTTCCTACGGACTTTCCTCCGTCATCACGGTAAACATCGACGGAAAACAAATTCAAAGCTGTGGAGACACAATCATCTTCGAAGAGAAAAACCTGAAACCAGATGCAGAATTCAATCTGACAAATGTCGACAGTGATGCAAAAGGCGTTACCAGCAACACCTACATCTCCAATATCATCAATAAGTACAGCAATTATTTCGGAAAGCCACAAGTCGTTGTCATCCAGAGCCAGCTTGGCGTGCCGATCTGCGCCTATTCCGGAAAGGATGTCTACTGGGAAGTCTGTCAGAATCTGCCCAAGACCACAAAGCTTATGATCGATAAAAAGGCATTGTATCTGCACAGGGCAAACTTCCAGATTATCGATAAAAAACTGTTGAATCAGTAATCCGCGAGTTGACAAAATCAGATTATTATCATAAAATATATCTCGCATGCAAGTCTCTATAGCTCAGTTGGATAGAGCGACCGCCTCCTAATAAGGACGGCAGCCTGAAGATTTCCAATATATGGAAATGCAATAATCTATCCGAATCGAGTCCGGCGACATGATAAATAATCGTTAAATTGGAAGTAACTGGTGCTAACAAAAGCGGCAAGTACAAGGTAAAGCAAAAGGCTTCCAGAATTACCCAAATGATTAGCAGACAAACGAAAATGTTAGCAGCTTTTCATAGACCGGCCACCTGACCGAAAGGCGAAAACCCGCATGGTTAAGCCGTAATTCAGGGTAAGTCTCCATAGCTCAGTTGGATAGAGCATTCGCCTCCTAAGCAGGAGGTATACCTGCCACCTGGGGAGTTTGAAAA
>CACZNZ010000184.1 GCA_902782625.1 uncultured Lachnospiraceae bacterium
GGTCTCGACCTTGGCAAGGTCGCGCGTTACCAACTACGCCACTATCGCTTATTGCTCTCGCAACGATGGATAATATACACTATCCGGCGGAGATTGTCAACTCAATTTTTTAATAATTGAAAGATACTTATTCGATCCCCGTGTAGTTTTTCAGGAATTCGATCGTTCTTTGATTTTCCGGATGATAGAACACTTTGTCCGGTGTTCCTTCTTCCGCGATCACTCCATTGTCCATAAAAAGGACTTTGTCAGACACGCTCTTCGCGAATCCCATTTCATGAGTAACGATGATCATGGTCATCTTCTCGTCTGCCAGCTGTTTGATTACTTTCAAAACTTCCCCTGTCAGTTCCGGATCCAGTGCACTGGTCGGCTCATCAAAAAACAGAATCTCCGGATTCATTGCCATGGCCCTGGCAATGGCAACCCTCTGTTTCTGGCCTCCGGAAAGCTGATGAGGATAGTGGTCTTTCTTATCTGCCAGTCCTACTCTGCTCAGAATCTCAAGGCAATATGCTTCGATCTCTTCTGTAGTCTTTACCCTGCGGGAAGGATCGGCAGAATCCTTTCCGGCCTGGAGTTTCGGTGCCAGGGAAACATTACCCAGTGCCGTATACTGCGGAACCAGATTGAAATCCTGGAACACAAGACCGAAGTGGAGTCTGTTCTTCCGGATCTCTTTTTCTGAAAGTGTTCTGGAATCCGCAGCATTGAAGATCACTTCCTCCCCGACACGGATCACGCCTTCATCCGGAATTTCCAGAAAGTTCAGGCACCTCAGGATCGTCGTCTTTCCGCCGCCGGAGGGTCCTATCACTGACAGAGTCTGCCCTTTTTCCAGGGAAAAGCTGACCCCTTTCAGAACCGTATGTTTGCCGAAACTTTTTTTCAGATTCTCAACTTGCAATAATGCCATGGACATGCCTCGCTCTAAACAACTGCTTATTATACCCGGAAGAATTCCAGTTTTTTCTCGATGCGGTTAAACAGGATCGTCAGAAGTCCGCTGAAAGCCAGGTAGTAGATACCCGTGAAAAACAGCGGCCAGATAATCCCGGCGCTTTTCATAAAAGACTGACCTGCCCAGATCAGTTCCTGCAGGGCAATGATCCTGGACAACGAAGTGTCTTTTACAAGCGTAATGATCTCATTGGACATAGGCGGTACGATCCTTTTGATCACCTGCAGGAGTGTGATACGGAAAAAGATCTGCGACTTTGTCAAGCCCAGTACATATCCCGCTTCATTCTGTCCCACCGGGATCGACTGGATTCCGCCTCTGAAGATTTCGGAAAAATAGCAGGCATAGTTGATGATAAAGGCTGCGATCGTGGCGACAAAACGGCCGTGCTCCCCGCTGCCCCACCAGTTATCCCCCAGAATCAGGCCAGGGCCATAGTAAATGACCAACAGCTGCAGCATCAGAGGGGTTCCTCTGATCACCCACACGATACACCGGATCACATATTTCAAAGGCTGCAGCCTGCTCATAGAGCCAAGGCAGATGAGCAGACCAAGAGGGATCGCGCCGACCAATGTCAGCCCGAAGATTTCCAGCGTTTTTAAAAAGCCCACGCTCAAAGCACTTAAGACACTTCCAAACATAATCGTTCCCGCCTGTAGAACAGTTTGTGAGCCGGGCAGAAAGCTCGGCTCACAAAGCATATTTTCATGAACTTGAAAAATCTTATGGATTTAACGAACAGACCGTTTATTTGCTTTCCGGTTCACTTTCCGCTTCTGCATCCTCAGCTGCTTCTGCAACGGAAACCGCGTTGTCATATTTTGCGGAAAGATCTGCCAGTGTACCGTCCTGGATCCATTTTGTGATCATCTCATCGAGGACTGCTGCGGCATCAGAACCTTTTCTGAAACCAACAACATATTCTTCGCTGGACAAAGCTACTGCATAACCAAGATCTGCATAGCTTGTGCCTTCACCGGTCATGGCGTCTGCCATCGTCTTGTCGATCACACAGGCATCGGAAGTACCTGCTGCCACTTCCATCAGCGCTGCTGCCTGGTTCTGAACAGAGTTGACCTCCAGCCCTGCTTCTACTGCAACAGCTTCTCCTGCAGAACCTGCTTCAACAGCAAAGCTGAGTTCCTTCATGCTTTCTACATCAGGATACTCTGCAAGGGCATCTGCTTTCATGACAACAACCTGGGCATTCAGAGCATAAGTGCCGGTGCATTCCATGGCGGCATCAACCTCTTCCGTCAGGGTCATACCGTTCCAGATACAGTCAACAGAACCTGCATTGAGCTCGAGGATCTTGTTGTCCCAGTCGATCTCCTGGAATTCCACATCCACACCGATCTCCTGCGCGAAGATGAGAGCAAGATCCGCGTCAAAGCCGATCCATTCTCCGTTGTCATCTTTATAATCCATCGGAGCAAAATCGGTGATACCGACTACGATCACACCTTTTTCCTGGATCGCTGCAAGATCCGAATCAGTAGCCTCTCCTGCAAAAGCACTCAGGGATCCCGCCAGAAGAGTCATACACAATACACTTACGATCGCTAAAAGTTTTACTGATTTCATGTTCCACCTCACATTTAGTTTTATTGTCTATATGTTCAGTATGCTACTACTTTACTTTGCTAAAGTCAAGAGCAAACAATAGTTCTCACGAAATCAAAAATCGAAGCATTTATTGATCGTATTCCCCGTATTCACACCCGACATGGGTGGCCTCGATCTCATCGATCAGAACCGGCTGTCCGTTTTCCTTGTCATACAGAAGGACCGTTCCCCATCCGTTTCCTCCGTTCCACAAACGGTTATGTTTTTTGCTGCCATCAGGAGCCTCATAATTGACAAGGAGCATATCCTTCTTCAGACAATGGATCTCAGTTTTCATCAAAGCATGCAGGTTTTCCTGGCACACGTGCCAGATCACTTCTTCTTCCCTTTCTTCAAAGCTGAACTTTGTTTTCACATTGAGCCACAGATGGGAAAAATTAAAATCATATTCTTTGCCTTCATAGCAAAAGGCTCCCAAAAGCCTTCTGTCCAAAGGCACAAAATAGATCTTAGGACGACCTCCTCCTATATCAAAAACACTGTTTTCCAGCATTTTCCCGGTCTTTTTGCTGCGCAGGCAGCTGGAAGCCAGCCATACCCAGGGGCTGGTAAAATCCCGTCCCCAGTTCTTATCCGCATAGCCGAAACTCTTTTCCGGAACCACATTGTATTTCTTTCCGTTCCAGAGGACTGTCCCGCTGTAAAGAGTTTTCATTCCCTCCGCATGCCAGTACATGGCAAATGCTTCCGCATCCCTTAATGGTCTGCTGGCGCCATATCCTACATTGAACGCAATTTGTTTATCCACCGTAAGATCCCAGCTCAAATTCCCCGCGTCGCACATCCATTCCGGATGCTCTGCCGTCTCTTCCGGTGAAATGCAGATGCTTCCTCTCAGGATATCTTCGGAAGCCAGACAGTCCGCTGCCTCGATCCGATACGGTGCCGCCCCATGTATGTTTACATCCTTCCAGGCAAAGAAGCGATGCAGCTGACTATGATCGTCTCCCCAGCATCCCGCCTTCACCATCAGATAAGAAGGGCGTTTTCCGGATGATTGGTTGGCAGGA
>CACZNZ010000185.1 GCA_902782625.1 uncultured Lachnospiraceae bacterium
CTTGTCTTTCCGATCGCATCGATCTCATCGATAAAGATAATGCAGGGCGCTGTTTTCTTGGCTTCTTCAAACAGATCACGCACGCGGGAAGCACCGACACCGACGAACATCTCCACGAATTCCGAACCGGACAGCGAGAAGAAAGGCACATGAGCCTCACCGGCTACAGCTTTCGCCAGCAGTGTCTTACCGGTTCCCGGCGGGCCGACAAGCAGCGCGCCCTTCGGAAGTTTCGCGCCGATCTGCACATACTTCCCGGGATTATGCAAGAACTCCACGACCTCCTGCAGAGACTCTTTGGCTTCTTCCTCGCCTGCCACATCGGCAAAGGTCACGCCAGTATCCTGCTGTACATAGGACTTGGCACGGCTCTTTCCGAAACCGCCCATCATGCCGCCGTTTCTTCCCATATAGCCCATGATAAAGCGCAGTCCCAGCAGCATAATAATCAGCGGGATCGCGATGCTGGCAATCGTCGAAGCGATCTGTGCCCCGACACTGGCTGTCTTTTTGGAATACTCGATATCCTTTCCAGCAAGCAGCTCATTCAGCCCGTTCTCGTCTCCGACCAGCGTCACCAGATACGTCTCTCCGGATTTCTGATCCTTAGGGGTGACCGTCAGTTTGCTGTCCTCCAGAAGGACGGTTTCCACCTCGTCTTTTTCGACCATTTCCACAAACTGATCATAAGTCAGTTCATTGGTACGGCCTCCCAGGGAATTGCCAAAAAAGGCGAACATGGAAACACTGATCAGCAGACACAGGAAAATCGTCCAGAGTGTCTGCCGGTTATTGTTGTTTCCCGGCCCGTTCGGGCTGCCGTTCTGATTATTGTTCTGCGGCATCTTTATCTATTACTCCTCTTCTTTCTGTCCGTGAATCATCTGCTCAAGCAGTATCTTCTGGCGATCATACACCTCGTAATAAGCATCTGTTGCGGCTCTGGTAAACAAAGCCAGTTCGTCGTCCATGCCATACCTGATGGGAACCTCATACGCCGCCTTAAAAATATCCCTGGCGATCTTGGCAATCAGTTTTTCCTTCTTCATATGTCCAAGTCCAAGAAGGACAGATCCGTATGTCTTGTCATCCTCACAAAGCTGCATATAGAGCTTCGCCGTGTTGAAAAACTCCTCATAAAGGACCTGCTCTCCGACCTCTCCATATTCAGAAGCCAGCTGCAGCTGCCAGTCTTTTCGGACTTTTTCTTTTTCTTTTTCGACCCTCTTTTTTGCAAAAAACCCCTGACTTGCATTATCTATAAAAGCAAGCGTGATCCAGCCCCGGATAAAAGTATCGATCCGTCTGCCATCCTGCATCGGATATCGGACATCCCACAGTTTTTGACGCAGCTCATTATCCGGCAGAAGGCCTTCTTCAGCGATCGCCTGATCCAGAATCTCTTTTCTTCTGTCGCTCTCTGTCTCCCGCATATACTGGGATACCCATAATTTTTCGGACATGCTGTTTCCTTTCATACTCATTCCATTTTAAAGGCCATACGGTATATAGTATATCAGTCATCTGCTTGTTTTTCTATCCTGCAAGGGCTATTATAGGGTAGAAATGTGAACAATTCGTGAGGAGAGCGGAAAAAATGAATAAAGAATCCAAGAAAACCTATCCCTGGACAGCACGGCGGGTCATAGCTCTGATCGGGATCATTCTGCTGATCGCATTATATGCTTCTACACTGATTTTCGCTTTAATGAAAAGTCCTGCCGCCAAAGGTCTGCTTATGGCTGCTGTTTTCTGTACGATCGTTGTGCCGGTGCTTCTCTATGCCATGACTATCGTTGCCAAAAGACTGCAGGGAAGCGGTGTGGAAATAGAGGAAGAGGATTCGGAAGATCCTTCCTGAATGCCGGTTCAGCGTCTACTCCCTCTTATGTTTTCGAAAAATGACCCATTTGCTGAAGATATAGTTCAGAACCACCACGACAACATTGGCCAGGAACTTCATCACTACATCGCTCCAGCGCAGCCTGTCTACCGTCACATACATGAAAACCCAGTCAAAAATGCCGGTGGCAAGACGTGCTGCAAAAAACTTGCATATTTCTGCCAGAATCTCGCGGCTTCCTTCTGCGTCGCTGTGAAATACCCATTTACGGTTGGTCAGATAAGCGGCCAGAACCGTAATGATCCAGGCCAGTACGGTAGCCGGCACCGTAGACATATGCAGAATATGCGCCGCAAACCAGTATACAACGATATTGATGATCGTTGTTACGACACCAAAAAACAGATACGGAATCACATCCCTGTATTTTTCAATCAGTTTTTTCA
>CACZNZ010000186.1 GCA_902782625.1 uncultured Lachnospiraceae bacterium
CACGCTGTTTCTGCAGAATTACATGATCATCTTTGATAAGATCGAGTGCCTTTTTCTTTACAAAACCCGATTTAATCCTGACTTCGAATTCTACAGATACCGGATCTTTTTTGTGTTTTCCTTCAAGCACATAGTATTCCTGTTTCTGGCGACGTTCTCGCCTCGGAAGCATGACGGTCTGAAAGACTATATGGTCTATCGCATCTGTTAAACTTGCAGACATAAAAAATCTCTCCTTTTCCATGAATGTTACTTCTATCATATCACGGAAAAAGGAGAGATTATTTTAAAATACTATTCCTGCACTATGAAAAATCCGTCTTTTATCTGACGCATAATTCTCCGTCAGCCACATCGATTACAATCTCGTCGCCCTGGTGGACATTTCCCCTTAAGATTTCTTTGGCAGCCAGTGTTTCCACATGCTTGGAAAGGAATCTCTTCAAAGGTCTTGCACCATATGCGGGATCATAGCCATTGTTTATCACATAATCTTTGGCTCCTTCGGTAAGTCTGATTGAGAGTTCTTTCTCCTCCAGTCTCTTATTTACATCGGCAAGCATCAGATCGACGATACCACCAATATTTTCCTTGGTCAGTGGTTTGAACATGATGATCTCATCCAGACGGTTCAAGAATTCCGGACGAAAATGACTGCGAAGGTCATTCATCACCATGGAAGATGCTGCTTCGTCAATATTGCCCTCGCTGTCGATTCCTTCCAGAAGGTACTGGGACCCGATATTGGATGTCATGATCAGAATGGTGTTCTTAAAGTCGACCGTTCTACCTTGGGAATCAGTGATTCGACCGTCATCAAGCACCTGAAGAAGGACATTGAACACATCCGGGTGCGCTTTCTCGATCTCATCGAACAATACAACCGAATATGGTTTCCTTCTGACAGCTTCTGTAAGCTGACCGCCTTCTTCGTAGCCCACATATCCTGGAGGCGCTCCGATCAGACGGGAAACAGAGAATTTCTCCATGTACTCACTCATATCGATTCGAACCATATTCTGCTCGTTGTCGAACATGCTCTCAGCAAGCGCTTTGGCAAGCTCTGTTTTTCCTACACCGGTAGGCCCAAGGAACATGAAAGAACCGATTGGTTTGGAAGGATCTTTGATCCCGGCCTTAGAACGGATAATGGCTTCTGTAACCTTCTCTACACCTTCATCCTGCCCAACCACTCTTTTATGCAGTTCTTTATCCAGATTGAGTGTTTTGTTTCTTTCACTCTCTGTCAGTTTTGCCACTGGAATTCCCGTCCATCTGCTGATGATCTTGGCAATCTCCTCATCTGTAACAGATTCATGAACCAGGGAAGCATCTCTGTTTTTCGCAAGTTCCTCTTCTCTTGCAAGTTCTTTCTGAAGTTCCGGAAGACGACCGTACTGTAATTCAGCAGCTTTGTTCAGGTCATAGTTCCTCTGGGCAATCTGAATCTCGTTATTGAGCCCTTCAATCTCCTCTTTCAGCCTGGAAACCTTCTCTACAGCAGCTTTTTCTTCATCCCATGTCGCTTTACGGCTCTGGAATTCATCTTTTAGCTGCGCAAGCTCTTTCTGCAGATCATGAAGCCTTTCTTCGCTTAAATGATCCGTCTCTTTTTTCAATGCGGCTTCTTCGATCTCCATCTGCATGATCTTTCTCTGGATCTCATCGAGTTCAGCAGGAAGAGAATCAAGTTCTGTCTTGATCATTGCACATGCCTCATCGACAAGATCGATCGCTTTATCCGGAAGGAACCGGTCTGTGATATAACGGTTGGATAAGATTGCAGCACTGACAAGAGCACTGTCTGCAATTTTAACACCGTGATATACTTCATAACGGTCTTTCAGTCCACGAAGGATAGAAATGGTATCCTCCACACTTGGCTCATCAACCATGACTGGCTGGAATCTTCTCTCCAGTGCAGCATCCTTTTCAATATACTGCCGGTATTCATTGAGCGTTGTTGCTCCGATACAATGGAGCTCCCCTCTCGCAAGCATCGGTTTTAAAAGATTGCCGGCATCCATGGCTCCGTCTGTCTTTCCCGCACCGACGATGGTGTGAAGCTCATCGATGAACAAAAGAATCTGTCCGTCGCTGGCTTTGATTTCTTCCAGAACTGCCTTCAGACGCTCTTCAAACTCACCCCGGTATTTGGCTCCTGCCACCAGGGAACCCATGTCAAGCGCAAATAGTCTTTTGTCTTTCAGAGAATCAGGAACGTCTCCTTTGACGATCCTCTGAGCGAGGCCTTCAACTACTGCTGTCTTACCAACGCCGGGTTCACCAATCAGAACCGGATTATTCTTGGTCTTTCTGGACAGAATCCTAACGACATTCCTGATCTCACTGTCTCTGCCGATTACCGGATCAAGCTTTTGCTGTTTTGCACGTTCTACCAGATCATATCCATACTTTTCAAGAGTCTCATAGGTTGCCTCTGGATTGTCACTGACAACCTTCTGATTGCCTCTTACTGTCGAGAGAGCCTGAAGAAAA
>CACZNZ010000187.1 GCA_902782625.1 uncultured Lachnospiraceae bacterium
CTGTTATTCAGTTGTCAAAAAACAGCTGTCCGCGTCTTGTCCGTCGCGAACTTCTATAATCTATCACAATGAATATGCTTTGTCAAGAGTTTTTTTACATATGAAAAAAATATGGCAAAAAAATATCCCGGACAGGGTACCTGCCGCCGGCAGACCTGTCCGGGATATTAATGATTAACTATTAGATTTTCAAAGGATCTTTTGCACAGAGCTGCATAGCCTGGGCAAAAGCATTCATTGCATTCTTGCAGGCTGATTCATTTCCTACGAGAATCGCTTTTGCACAATTGTCAAAGTCAGGGGGTGCAATATACTCTGCAACTTTGACATCTCCACCCTTTAATGCCTGATCGATTGCATAAACTGCTTCCACAGGCGGTCCTGCCAGCTAAGCAAGGGCATCATCTTTTGTCACATCAAGTTCTTCCTGGAAATACCGTCCTGCCGGAGAAATCAAACCGGCAAAGTACAGGAAGCTTCCATCCCCATTTAAATCATATAAAAATCTCTGTCTTTTGACATAATCATCGATGCTTCTCATGGCGCTGTTGACATCGGCAACCTTCTCACCGGAGATTATGGCAAATGCGGAACCGCTGTTTGCACTCCATTTTACTGCTGCTCCTCCATAGTAGGTATCACAGCTGATTACATCAACTTTGGTCTTTTTGGTCGCATCATCGACAGCACAGTGAAGAATATCCGGATAATCTGTTGTGATCACACCGACACACTGATGATTCTCCGGAATCTCATACATCTCCCGGAATTCTTCTTTCATATTTGCGATGATTTTCTGACTGGTGATCTTCTGATCTACCGGTCTTCCTGGATAAGCCATAGTCTGCCTCCTTTCAGTTTTTCATTGTTTATTTCACTTCTGCCATGCCAAAGGCATATCCTTCATTGAAGTTACGTGCGTTCTCCATCGTCACACCGGCAATCGCCTGCAGTGCCTCTCTGGTAAAGAATGCCTGGTGGGATGTAAGGATCAGATTCGGGAAAGTGGTAAGACGAGCCACGATGGAGTTCCCAAGCATATCGTCAGAATGATCTGTATACACATTTGCATCTTCTCCTTCATATACATCCAGAGCCACAGCATGGAATTTCTTTGCACGCAGTCCACGAATCAGCGCCTCTGCGTCAACCAGCGGACCTCTGGAGGTGTTCACCAGCATTACGCCTTCTTTCATCATGCCGATTGCTTCGTCATTGATCAGATGATAGGTTCCTCCTTCTCCCATGATCAATGGTGCATGCAGAGAGATCAGATCTGATTTCTGAAGCAGTTCTTCCTTTGTCACATACGTCAGAAGACCCTGCTCTTCGAGTGCCTTATTGGGATACGCATCCCATCCAAGTACTGTCATGCCGTAGCCTTTACAGATTCTTGCCATGATCTGACCGATCCTTCCGGTTCCCATGATCCCGGCAACTTTATTGTGCAGATCCACGCCGAGAAGTCCACTTAAGGCAAAGTTGTTGTCCTTCACCTTTGCATATGCTTTATGAATCCTGCGGTTGGCAGCCTGCAGAATGGTCATGGCATGTTCTGCCACAGCATAAGGAGAATATGCAGGCACACGCAGAACAGTGATACCGTACTCTTTGGCAGCTTCACTGTCGACATTGTTAAATCCGGCGCAGCGAAGCAGAATACATTTTACACCGCCCTGGGCAAGAGCTTCCACTACTTCGCGGGGTGCTTCATCATTCACGAAGATACATACGGCATCAAACCCTTCTGCCAAATGAGCAGATTCAATCGTCAGTATGCTGTTGAAATACTTGATATCAACATTGTAGGTTCCCTCTCCTTTATCTCTGGAGAGCTCACTGAAGAATATCCTGTCATAATCCTTCGTCCCGAAAAATGCGACTTTAAGAATCGATGATTTTTTCTTCGCCGGCTCCAGTCGGTCAAGCACTTCCGTCAGTTTTTCTACAACAGCATCCTCGTCTGTTCCCTCAATCGTAATATCGAGACGGGATCCCTTTGCAGCATGAAGGGCAAGAATCTGAATGACATTGTTTCCGCTTGCTACAGCACCGTTACATTCGATTCGGACTGAGCTTTTGAATTCGGTACATGCCTGGGCAATCAATGTTGCCGGTCTGGCATGAATGCCTAATGGACCTGTGACTTCATGGGTGATCTTTCGCATAGTATCATCCTCCTTTTGTGTAATCCCTTAATATTTTATATTATACAGGTTTATTTAACTTTAACAGTAATCGCCTTTTTGGCACCGCTTACTGCAATCGCATATACCTTGCAGCTGCCTGCCTTCTTTGCAGTAATCTTTCCGCTTCTGTTTACGCTTGCTACAGAAGGTGCACTACTTTTATAACGAAGTTTTGGCGCATGTTCTGTTGACATAACCTTCTTGGAACCGATAACCGGTGTAACACTGGCTTTGATTCTGAAGGTTTTTCCTTTCTTCAGAACAACGCTGTTTTTTGGGAGTGTCACGCTCTTGGAGTTCGTTTCATTGCCCATGTATTTTCCAGTATAAGCGTGAACCATCAATCCGGTTTTCACATATTTCTTTTTGCCGCCTTTGATCACATACGCTCTCACATAACCTCTATACGAGCAGTGGGACTTCAGTCCTCCCTTTGTATATGTGAAGACACTGTTGCCTTTGATCGTCTTTATCTTTTTCGGAGCAAATTCTTTTCCATTTGTGATACATTTGCAGAAATAAACATCATATCCATCAGCATTTTTCAGTTTTGTCCATGTGAACTTCAGCTTTTTACTTCCGACTGATTTGATTTCATTAAAAAACAGCTCCGATGAAACCTTCCTTTGGGCTGGTTTTTTCTTCTTTGTGGTTTTCTTTTTCTGTTCTTCTTTCAGTTTAGGGATCGCTTTGGTCTCTTTGTGGGAAGCATCATTCTTACATACACGGGTCATGACTCCTTCCTCTTGTACCGTAGCCTCTTTTGTTACTTTCCAGTCGCCCCAGTCATGTCCGGTCGCCTTGTCCGTCACTGTTTTTCTGGACAGTTCTTTGCCGCATCCTGTACAGTAGGTAGCCTCTTCATGGCTGCCTTCTTCTGTGCAGGTAGGCTTGACGATTTTTTCATTCTTAGCGCTGCCCTCCTGATGTGTAATGTATTTTGCTTCTATAATTCCTGTAAATCTCATAGAAGACCCTACAGCTTGATATACATCTGTTTGCTCTCCATTGACGTATACTTTTGTTGACGGTCCGCCCATATCCAGGCCATCCATATAATATCCAAAATCAGGAGACGTTACGATATACAAGAAGTAGTCTTTATCCGGAGAGATTTTTCCACTATACTGATTTTCGGTAGAAATATCGTAGCTCATACTATTAACAAGGAAATTAACAGGTCCATTTTCATCCGTTAAGATTTTCACATGTTCGGATGTGCATTTTACATCAGCCACAGGAGCCTTTTTCTCAAACTCCTCTCCGCAAATCAAAGAAGCATCGATATTGATTGCCTCTATTTTCTTTTGCCATTGAATATAAAAAACCTGATTTTCTTCTTCCGTTTTACTATCAGTATCATTCGCCTGTTGGGTAAAATCATTTTTATCTACATAATCAGTAGTCGGATGCAGACCGATACCATCTTTGCCGCCAGTATGATGAAAAGCTCCGTCATATTCATCGGAACAAAGGGTCCCTAACCATAGGCGAACCTCTCCTACCTTAATGTTTTCTGAACAAAGAAAAGAAATCTTTGTTCCATCAAGTTTAGCATCGCTAAAATTAGAATTTATATTAATGTCACTTACCAATTCCTCAGTCAGATAGTTCCCATGTCCTTCCCCCGCTTCCAGATAAAGTTTTACATCTGCAGCCTTGGCTGACATCGGCATCATAAAGAACGCCGCAAACAGCCCGAACATCATGGTAATCAATAATTTTCTTTTCATCTTTTCCCCTTTCCACCTATTTCCTGTAAAAGTTTTGCATCATGAAAAAACTTCAACAAAATTATACCACACATATAGGTAATTTGCCAAAGATATCTACGTCCGCTTTTAAAAATATCAGTAAAAATTACTCCGTCCAAAAGCATGCTGATTTCACTTTTACAATTCCTTGTGATACAATGGATAAGACTGTGAAAAGGAGGAGCATTCCATGGCAGGAAAAAAAGGGCAACGTACCATTTTTCATATTGATGTGAACTCGGCTTTTTTATCCTGGAGTGCGCTTAAACTTCTTAAGGAAGATCCTCATGCCGTCGATCTTCGTACGATTCCTTCCGCGGTAGGGGGTGATGTTAAAAGCCGCAGAGGGGTGATCACCGCCAAATCCATCCCTGCCAAAAAATATGGGGTACAGACAGGAGAACCGGTGGTGAAAGCTCTTCAAAAATGTCCTAACCTTACCGTGGTCCGTTCAGATTTTGAAACATATCGTCACTATTCCAGGGAGTTCATCCGCATCCTTATGAAGCATTCTCCCCTTGTACAGAAAGTCTCGATTGACGAAGCATTTCTTGACATGACAGGTAGGGATGGCAACTATGAAAACCGAATTCAGACAGGCGAGGCATTCCCTCTGAGTGCTGCCAGGGCAATCAAAGACGAAATCCATGAAACACTGGGATTTACGGTCAATGTCGGGATTTCTTCCAACAAACTGCTGGCCAAGATGGCAAGTGATTTCAAAAAGCCGAACCGGATCCACACTCTCTTTCCAGATGAAGTGCCTTTGAAAATGTGGCCCCTTCCCATCCGGGATCTCTACGGATGCGGCAGCGCGACCGCAGACCGTCTTTCGGCTCTGGGTTTTCGAACGATCGGGGAAGTGGCGGCCCTGCCACTTTCAACACTGCAGGGTTTTCTGGGCAATAAAGCCGGAGAGCGAATCCATGCCAGTGCAAATGGACTGGGCAGCGACCAGGTCAATCCGGAAAAACGGAAAGCCAAAAGCTATTCCAACGAGACAACACTCAAAGAAGATGTCACCGACAATAATTATATCGATATCACACCTGACGTACTGCATCGATTGTCTGCCAAGGTTTCTGAAAGAATGAAGCGAGACAGGATACTCGGCCTGACTGTCAGTGTCAGTGTGAAGACCAACACCTTTGAGCGCCATTCCAGACAGACGACTTTGGAAACAGCCACGAATGACAAGGATATCATTCTGACCCATGCTTCTTCGCTGCTTGCAGAACTCTGTCTCGGCGAAGATGGCCTTTTCACAAAAGGATATGGCGTTCGACTAATCGGCATCGGCATTGCCCGTCTTACTGATAATGCCTATGAGCAGATCAGTCTTTTTGATCTGATGAATCATAGAGGAGACACCAAGGAGAAGAAATATAATGATTATTGATTTTCATACACATTCATTTCCGGAAAAGATCTGTCACCGTGTGGTAGAACATCTGAGCGATGTTGCACACATTTCCTATTTTACAGACGGTTCCATCCCGGGCCTACTTGAATCCATGAGACGGTGCCAGGTCGATTATTCGGTAAACTTTCCGGTTATGACAAGACCTGATCAGGTCGTATCGATCAATGACAAGCAGATTCGTCACAGTGAATCTCTTTTTGAGAAGGGAATCATCTCTTTTGGCGGCATGCACCCGGATTATCCGGACATAAAGAAAGAGCTCAGGAGGCTGAAGGATCACGGTATCGTCGGCATCAAGCTTCACCCTGCGTACCAGGAAACAGACATCGAAGATATTCGCATGAAAAGGATCATTGCTGAAGCATCTGCACAAGACATGGTCGTGCTCATTCACGCCGGGATCGACGTCGGCCTATGTGACCACGATTATGCTCCGGTATCCCAGATTCTTTCTTTGATCGATGAGATACACCCTTCCAAACTGGTCCTTGCTCACATGGGAGGATGGGGTGCCTGGGATGACGTCGCCAGGTATCTGGCAGGTGCACCGGTATGGCTGGATACCTCCTTCTCCATCGGACCGGTAATCAAGAAATTCGGTCAGGAAGATCTGCTTGCCTTCGATGACAATCTGTCTTTAGAAGATTTCACTGCTTTGTGCAAGCTCCATGGAACAGAGCGCATCCTGTTCGCCACGGATTCCCCCTGGTCCGAACAGGCAATCTATACGAATTACATCATGAGAGCAGATTTTTCTGATGAAGAAAAAGAACATATCCTTTGGAAAAATGCCGTGGATCTGCTGGAGATTCCTGCCCTCACAAAAAAAAGAGTGCCGCGCTGACGTGCGGCACTCCCTGATAAAACCATTATATTCTATTCTTCTTCCCAGTTATGATAGACAGCCTGGACATCGTCGTCTTCTTCCAGAAGATCGAGTGTACGGTTCAGGTTTTTGATATCATCGGGATCTGACAGTTTCACATAGTTGTCCGGAATCATGGTCACTTCTGCGGAAGCCATCGGGACATTTTCTTTCTCGAGTGCTTCTCTTACTTCACGGAAAGAATCCGGATCGGTGATGATTTCATAACTGTCGTCTTCTTCTACGAAATCCTCTGCTCCTGCATCCAGGGCAAGCATCATGAATTCATCTGGATCAGTCTCGTATTCTTCTTTTGATACAATGATCTGTCCTTTTTTCTGGAACATGAAAGAAACACATCCGGAGGTTCCGATATTGCCTTTTCCTTTGGAGAAAGCAGAACGTACATTGGCTGCGGTACGGTTTTTGTTGTCGGTAAGTGTCTCAACAATGATGGCGATACCACTCGGGCCGTAACCTTCATAGGTATTCTGCACATAATTGACTGCCTCGGCATTGCCCGCTGCCTTTTTGATACCACGCTCGATCGTGTCGTTAGGCATATTGTTGGATTTTGCCTTGGCGATAACGTCACGCAGCTTGGAGTTGTTGGCAGGATCAGGACCACCTTCTTTGACCGCCACGGCGATCTCACGGCCAATCACGGTAAAGATCTTGCCTCTTGCTGCATCATTTTTTTCTTTTTTATGTTTGATATTCGCAAATTTTGAATGTCCTGACATACTTCATTCTCCTTTTTATACGTTATTTTATGCTTATCCATAGTAGCACCAATTGATGGCATCGTCAAGAAAGCTCCACCTCGGACGGATTCTTTGTGATGCGTATCTGGCGCAGGATCTTATCTTTTTGTTCCGCGGTCTCAAAGGTATAGCCCTTAAAATCAATGGAAACCGCCTCACCCGGCTCAGGAAGATGGCCAAGCTCATTGATCATGAACCCGTTCAGTGTCTCGAATTCATCCGTATCAAATGTGATTTCAAGGATCTCCTCCAGTTCATCTAACCGGATCATGCCCGAAGCCATATAGCTTCCTCCCGGGAGCTTGACGATCTCTTTTTCCTCGACGTCATATTCATCCAGGATATCTCCTACGATCGTCTCCAGAATATCTTCCATAGCAACCAGACCAACCGTCTGCCCGTACTCATCGATCACGACTGCCAGATGCACCTTGCTGTCTTTCATCTGTGTCAGAAGCTCGTTGATATCCATGGATTCATGCACATAGATCGGTTTTCTTGCGATTTCTTCCACTTTTTTTGACGGTTCGGAAAAATAGGTCTTGACGGCATCACGGAAGTTCAGAATTCCGATGATGTGATCCAGATCATCTTCATACACAGGATATCTGGAATAATGCTGCTCCATCATAAACCGTATGGCATCTTCCAGGCTTGTCCCGGCTTCGATGGCAACGATCTTGTTCCGAAACTGCATGACATCTTCCGCATCCTTCTCTCCGAACTCGAAAATGTTGGAGATCATCTCTGCCTCATCGGCCAGAATCACACCCTGCTCATGGCCTTCCTGGGCAATATTCATGATCTCTTCTTCATATTCGTTCTCTTCTTCTTCCTTTTTACTTCTGGAGAACTCGGTTTTTTTCAATGTGTCTGTGATCCGCAGCATCATGACTGCCAATGCGGCCACTGCGATCGCCAGGATTGTCAGAATCATCACCAACAGGCCGATGATTACAAACTCATTCACAATGTACACTCCTTCCATCTGGTTTGCCGAGTACTTTCGGCAAAGATTCTATAATATCGCCAGCCATAAGGCTGTAATATCCTTTTTCCTCTGC
>CACZNZ010000188.1 GCA_902782625.1 uncultured Lachnospiraceae bacterium
AAGCCATTGAAGAACAGTTGAAAAACAAGGAAGCCATGCTTAAACGTTTCACATTACTTGAAAAGGATCTTAAATCTGTATGAGTGAAAATTTACCTTGCACCGAAAGAAGCAATTATGACTTAATTTGTTCGGCATTGAAAGCTGAGCCGGTATCAAATGAATTTGTCGACTCATATATATCACTTATGGGAAAACTGTCCGATGTAGCAGACTGCTTTAAAAAAAGAGAATCAGCAGATACTTATCTTGATTTGTGCTGTATGGAACCACTTGTTAATAATCTTATTCCATATGAAATTTTAAACAGGGTTTTATCGGAAATGCGGCAGGTGATATCTCATCCTAAACTTTTCAGTCGCAAAAGATGTGCTGTTGGTGGCGGTTTTTCCAGCGGAAAGTCTTCGTTTATAAACAGCTTCATGCTTTCTAAAACTACACGTCTAGCTACAGCTATAAAGCCTACCACTGCATTACCATGTTTTGTCATGTCTGGGGATGAACCATTAATATCAGGCGTTTCTCCTCACTTTGGAGTATTTTCGTTACCGAGAGAACTTTATAGGGGAATAGATCACAATCTTTTGGCAACATTACCGTTTAATATTAAGAAGATCATATCCTATGTAACAGTTGAGACTCAGTTGGATGATGAGCTTTTTAGCCATATAAGCCTTATTGATACTCCAGGATATGATGCTGCCGCTATTGGCACCAGTATTAATGATATCGAGACAGCAAAACGCTCGGTCGCGGATGCTGACTGTCTCATCTGGTTAATAGGTCTTGATGCCAACGGAACTGTAAAGGACAGTGATTTATCCATACTTGAGGATCTCGAATTCGGCGAGAATAATTCCCATCCTCTTTACATCGTGGCTAACAAGGCGGAGCTTAAAACCCGATCCCAGCTTGAGGAAATCCTTGATGATTTTGAAGATGTGTTAAGTGATTACGGTCTGAATTATGTAGGTATTTCTGCATATTCTTCAAATCTTGGAAAGGAATTTCTCTTCCGTAAGCTTTCCCTCAATGACTTCTTTGTGCAACAGAATCGTCAGTCTGCGGACTATAACAGTCAGTGGAAGGATTGTATAAACAAGGCTTTCGGTTTTTATATAACAGCTATCCAAAAACAGAGTGAAATATCTAAATCAAATGTCAAGATTATAGAGGAGCTCAAGTTAGACGCATTAAGGTATGATATTTCAGATAATGCTTTTGGAATGTCATTAGAATATGCTACAGAGAAAATGCTGCAGTATTTTTCAACAATTGACAATATTGAAAGCCGAATGAATGCAGTTACGGCTTTACGGGACCGTTTTATGGAATGTGTAGATAATTTTTGCAAAAGTGTGGATATATCCGTTTGTTCCGGAAAGAGGTTCTGCTTCTGCTGTGGAAATGAATTATCTTCAGAAAACAACGTTTGTCCTGTCTGTGGCATGCATCAGATAAAGGAAATTAAAATCTGCAGGTACTGCGGTACTGAAAATCGTTCTAATGCCGAATTCTGCCATGGTTGTGGCAGTTTATTAAGGAAGTTGTAGTCAAATGAGGTAATTAAGGAGGTTTTATGAAATATTGCGTAAGGTGCGCAAAACTGATTTACGAATCTGCAGACTTCTGTAGCTTCTGCGGGGCTGAACAGATTCTTGATATGTTAATTGAACTAGAAATGCTGTTTTTAAGAAGACAATAGATGACCTGCTTCAAAAGTCTATTACAGCTCACATGCAGATGATTGAAGTGCAATCATATATTATTTCTGTTGTTTGTGAACTGATGGCCATGCTCGCTTCTGCACCTAAAAAACACAGCGGTTATGTTCAGGCTACTCACAAATTCAGATCTTTAAAATCAAGTTTTTACAACTGGCAACCTGAATGTTTTCAGTTTATTAAGGAAATCAGAGCTCTAATTCATAAGGAAACTGGTGAGGAGATTAATAATTCCGATTTTTATTTTGATGCCGGGTTGTTTAATGTAAATTCAAACAAGGGGAAAGAAAATATAGCAGAAGATATAGCCAAGTTTACAGATATTCTTGAGAATTATTTTTCATCTGTTCTCAATATTGATTCTATAATAAATGATAGATTTAATAAATTGCCAAAATATAAAGTTTCATTAGATAACGTAAATTTAATATGATTTGACACTGTTTTTAAAATCATTGTTTCGGGATATAAAAATTAAAAGCAAAATAGGAGAGTTATTATGAAAAAATGTGTAAGATGCGGCCGGGATATTCCTGATGTGGCTGATTTTTGCAGCTATTGTGGTACCAGACAGGTTCTGGATGGTTCACTGCAGGATTCAGGCATTAATCCTTCTAAAGCTGGTCTTTATAACAAGATGAATTGGGAAATTGTTCGACATACAAGTGAAATGGGTTCCGTATTCTTAAAGATTAGCTCAGATATCAATGATGTTATACTAAAACTTCAGGAGGATTCAATAGACAGTCTGACTGATTTTTTTTCCGACGGTATTGATGACGGCTCTATGAATTCTAAATCTAAGTTTTATCCGGAAGTTTTGGCTATACTTAAGAGTGCTAAGGAAGAATTTGATAAGTGGTATTTTCCGACTCTCCAGTTTTTGAAGGAAGTTAAAGCTGCAATTATAAAAGATATAGGTGAGGAGATAGATATTTCCTCCATTGATTTGGGTGATAATTTTTTTTATATTCCGTCAGGCCTTAATACCATGGATTTGGCCGATACTTTATGTGATCTTAATGTCAAATTCTCAGACTACCAGTGGGATGTTGGTGAACTAATGGAGAAGGTGGGAGATAAAATTGATGAAATAATAGATCAGCTTTCCAAACAGGAGTAGCTTTTCTACACTGTTACCACAATTCACAAAGATAATTAGACTAGTGTGCTGTATAATTATCTTTTTTTTTGCATCTTTCTAAAGTCATCGTCAAAATACCCACATCAATAATCATCCATTTTCTCAATTATTTTTTATATCTGCATTACAAATCACAGCCATGACAGGGCGAAGTGCTAGAATAAGCAGGTCTGCTGGTGACCGCATTAGCTGATAG
>CACZNZ010000189.1 GCA_902782625.1 uncultured Lachnospiraceae bacterium
GCCGGCGGCAAATGTGAAGAAGTTCTGCAGGCACTTCCTCCTTATGGCAGTATGAGTGACACAGATTATATGTCACCTGTCAGGGAATATCTGCCTGGCAATATGGATGCATTTTATGACTATGCTATTAAAGCAGGGGCTATAGAGTGGTATGGCGCAGATAATGGAATGCTTTACAGCAGCGGGCTGGACTTTTTTGAGAAGATGCCACTGGCGGTACCTTTGAATACTTATGATAAAGATTTAAAAATGTTTGCTTTGATCGAAGTTTTCCGTGACAGCGGCCAAAAGATAGGAGATGATTACAACTGGCCAGGGCATTGGAAATCTTATGTGGAATAAAATGAACGCAAAAAAGGACGTCGGCAGTTTGATGACTGCCGACGTCCCTTTTTAGGAAAGGTTGTCTTATTCGCTAAGTGCAGTTTTCTGAGGTACTGCATTTGTTTTTTCATAGCATGCAAAGGTTTCTTCGACCAGCTGCTGATCAGGTTTTGGAGAGATCATACTGACGATCGGAACGATGATAAGACCTGCAAGCATGGCGATGGAACCACAGTTGATCGGAGAACGCATAATCTCTGGAAGAATCTGTGGAGCAAGCATATCTACGATCATAAGCACAGAACCAAAAATGAAGCATACCCAACAGGAAAGTTTGGTTGTTTTCTTCCAGTACAGTGCATACAGGAACGGAGCCAGGAAGGAACCGGCCAATGCTCCCCAGGAGATACCCATAAGCTGGGCGATGAACGTTACGGAACTCTTATACTGAATCAGGGCAATGATAGCAGAGATCGCGATGAATACTACGATGAGAACCCTGATGTAAAGAACCTGTTTTTTCTCGCTCATATCTTTTATGATATTATCTTTTAACAGATCAATGGTCAGTGTAGAACTTGACGCTATGACGAGAGAAGATAAAGTGGACATTGACGCAGACAATACCAGAATGACAACCAGAGCAATCAGTCCCGGCGAGAGATTCTGAAGCATTGTCGGAATGATGGAGTCAAATCCGTTGGCAACTACATCAATCTGATCGGAGAAGAGTCTTCCGAATCCGCCGAGGAAATAGCAACCTCCTGCAACCACAAGGGCGAACAGTGTCGAGATAATCGTTCCCTTTTTGATTGAGTCCTCATTGTTGATGGCATAGAATTTCTGAACCATCTGAGGAAGTCCCCATGTACCCAGAGAGGTCAGGATTACCACGAATAAAAGACTCAGTGGATCGGGACCAAAGAAAGAGGCAAAGATACCAGGGTTGGTCGATACTGTTTCATCGGTTACCTGAGAAAGTCCTGCCAGTGCATTCATAAAACCACCCTTGCTTGCAAGGACGGCAGCGATTACGGAAACAATTCCGATCAGCATAATGATGCCCTGAATAAAGTCGTTGATTGCAGTGGCCATATATCCTCCGGCGATGACATAGATTGCAGTAAGGACAGCCATCAGAACGATACAGACAGAATAATCAATATGGAACGCCATCCCGAAAAGACGAGAAAGTCCATTATAAAGAGAGGCAGTGTAAGGAATCAGGAAGATAAAGATGATCACAGAAGAGACGATCTTTAAATCCCTGCTCTGGAATCTCTCTCCGAAAAACTGCGGCATGGTCGCAGAATTAAGATGCTGTGTCATAATACGTGTTCTTCTTCCAAGAATCACCCATGCAAGAAGAGAGCCGATGATGGCATTACCGATTCCTGCCCAGGTTGCAGCGATGCCGAAACGCCATCCGAACTGTCCGGCGTATCCGACGAATACTACGGCAGAAAAATAAGAAGTACCATAAGCAAAGGCGGTGAGCCAGGGACCTACGGATCGGCCTCCAAGTACAAAACCGTTGACATCAGTGGCATTTTTTCTGCAGTAGAGTCCAATCCCTACCAGAAGAGCAAAATACAGAATCAGAATAATGAGTTTCATATGGTTTTCCTTTCTTTGTTGTACAGGTGCTTCCTGGATTTGTTTTGAAATACTTTTGAGATTTAAAGTTTTAATGCGCTGTCATTCAAAACATTTGTACTTTAACACATAAAATCGAAAAAGTCAACAAGGTTCTTTATTCTTTTGCAATATACTCTTTTCCATGATAAAATACGAATGAATGATGCAGGAGGTGAAAAATATGCGAAAGATATTGTTCGCGGCAGCGGAATGCGGTCCATTCATAAAGACCGGCGGGCTGGGTTCCGTTCTGGCGTCTCTGCCTGGGCAGATAGATCATGAAAAAGTGGATGTGCGAGTTGTAATTCCATATTATGAGTGCATCGAGCCGGAGTGGAAAAAACAGATGCGTAAAGAATTCAGTATCCCCATGCATCTGGGCTGGAGAGAGCAGACAGCAGATGTGTATTCTCTGGCGTATCAGGGTACCACGTATTACTTTATCGGGAACTCTTACTATTTCTGCGGCGATTATCCTTACGGGGATATCGGTGCGGATGTAGAAAAATTCACTTATTTTTGTAAAGGCGTTCTGGAGATGCTGTCTTATCTGGATTTTGAACCGGATTTGATTCACTGCCATGACTGGCAGA
>CACZNZ010000190.1 GCA_902782625.1 uncultured Lachnospiraceae bacterium
AGATGCAGAAAAGATATCAAAGAATACTTTATGCTGGATATAGCCAGCTTCATTCAATTCTGCACACCTGCATCCGGTATTATCAAAACAAAGAGGAATTTTACACTGATCTCCTGTCCCACCTCCAGACCGGGCCGATATTCCTGTATCGCGGATGCGATCAAAAGGATCGTGGAGATTACGGAAACCTCCGGCGAGAAAACAGAAAATTATCTGGGTCTTGATTCTGTACTCCTCTACTATGACGGTACAGACATATTACAGAGAACGGCCGCCGTGACTCCTATGAAATATCTAAGAAAGAAGCCATCCGTAGCGGAAGTGAAAGAATCTATCGAACGCTTTGATACTGAGCCATCTCTTTTGTCTATTGAAATTGTTTTGATCGACGACATAACGACAACAGGAACCACCATGCGGGCCTGCAGGGAGATCCTTATCGAAAACGGTGCTGACCCGGATAGAATACACTGCTTCGCGCTCGCTAAAACACATTGGTAAAAATTCATATGAAAAACATAGAAGAACTGCTCTTCCTGCAGAGCCTTCCGCGTGTTGGAAAAGCAACGATCTACAAAAAATATATAAACCTGGTGCGCTGTTCTGATGGCATCGACAGCCTTGCAGAGATGCTGCGGATCGATATCGGGCACATCTCCTTAGTGAAAGAGACTATCACCCGCCAGATGGATTCTCTTCTCTCCCGTCAGGATGTCACTGCCATTACTGTCCTGGACGATGAATATCCGGAATCGCTCCATGCTCTTGGAAACCAGAAGCCCCTGGTCCTTTACATCAGAGGTGATTCTTCCCTCATTGCTGCTCCTGGGATTGCCGTGATCGGCACAAGAAAACCATCTTCTCATACAGAGCGGATCGAGCCGGGACTTGTGAAGAACATCATCGAATTCACAGGAGATACCATCATCAGCGGACTTGCAGCCGGCTGTGATTCCATAGCCCATGCCTCAGCTGTCACTTACCAGGGAAAGACTCTTGTTGTGCTGCCTTCCGGTATCGACAAGATCTATCCCTCCGAGAATAAGGATCTTGCAGAAAACATCGTCAAATCAGGAGGGTGCCTCGTCTCTGAATACGGCATGGACAGAGCCGCAAACAGGTTTACATTTGTTGAAAGGGACGGCGTCATTGCAGCACTTTCTCATACAGTGATTGCCGTTGAGTGCGGAGTAAGTTCCGGCACAATGGAGACGGTAAAAAAGGCTGTCCAGATGAAGAGAAAAGTCCGCTGTTACATGCCAAAAGACATGAATGCAGGGGACTTCTCCGGAAATGAATATATGGTTAAGGAACTTGGCGCAGTTGCTGTCACATGCACAAGCAGCCTGAAACGGGTGCTGGAAGAGGAAATGTGACTCTATCAGCTACAATTAATGCGTTATTGTATCTTAATGAAAAGCTCGCAAGTAATGAAAGAATCTTGCAACGTACCTTTGCCACTCATTTATGATTCCAGTGCAGAATAGCTGTTCTCTATGCATATTTCTATCTACAATAAAGGCGGCCGATTTGTTGGCCGCCTTTTATTATAAGTTATCACAGCATCATTACTCTTATTGTATCATTCGATTTTCCCATCAATTCTAATGATATTACGAACTCTTACGTCATGATGTACAAAGTTTTCATTATTAAGCTGCTGTGTTACCTCGTCATAAACAGGTGCGATCCCGAGAGGATCTCTAATGGTCAAAATCATACAAAACTCCTGGCTCAGCTGATAATCTTTTTTGATTGCATCCTTCTCGATGAAATCTCTATACAGACCCTCTATCTTCAGATACCATTTCCTATCAGATGGTAACCACCTGTCTCTTTCCGCCGGCCTCATATCTGCTAAGTCGACTGCATATTTTTTAACGGGATGAAACTTCTTTCCATATTTGACAAGAGTACATTCTCGTTCGAACCCAGTTATCGGATGAATGCCTTTTGCACTCGCGCTATAAATACCGTCATTTAGCAGGTTCTGATTCTCACCCAGGCCCCAAGGATTAATTATAGTTTTCTTGCTCGTATCTCTTTCCCGTTCTGTTTCATATGTGCCGAAAAAGACATCAATGTTAGATTGGCAATATTCTCCTGCCTGCTTTTCGTCTACAAGCGTCTTATTTACCAAAGTAAGAATAATCTGCCCTCGGAAGAAGCCATTTTCATCAACCATGCTTTTAGGAAATGGGAAATTGAACATTTCTATAAAACTACCCTTGTCCAGAGAGTCTCTCAGAATCAACGTTATTTCATCTGGAGAATTATAAAGTATGTCCTGTGCCTTTACCGGAACACCAAAACCCATCTGATTGACCTTTTCG
>CACZNZ010000191.1 GCA_902782625.1 uncultured Lachnospiraceae bacterium
ATCACGGTGGAAAAAGAAGCACTTCTATCTTATGGAGAGCAGTTGGCTGACCGGATTTCTACCCTTGAGCAGATGATCTGGCATGAGGCAGGGCATGAATTCAACATTAATTCACCAAAACAGCTTGGCGTTATTCTCTTTGAAGAGATGAAGATGCCATTTGCCAAAAAAACAAAGACAGGATATTCGACGAGTGCGGATATCCTTGAGAAACTTGCACCGATGCATCCGATTGTCCAGGATGTGCTGGAATACAGGCAGCTTACCAAACTGAAATCGACTTATGCAGACGGGCTGGCAGCTTTCATCCGCGAAGATGGAAAGATTCATGGAAAATTCCATCAGAAGGTGACGGCTACAGGGCGTCTTTCAAGTTCTGATCCTAATCTGCAGAATATTCCGATTCGCATGCCGCTTGGAAGAGAAATCCGAAAGGTATTTGTTCCCGAGCCCGGGTATCTGTTTGTCAGCGCAGACTATTCACAGATTGAACTGAGGGTGCTTGCCCATATGGCCGATGATGCCAATCTCATAGAAGCCTATGCGCACAACGAGGATATTCATGCCATCACGGCTTCTCAGGTGTTTGGTGTCAGCCTTGACCGGGTGACGCCGGCATTGCGACGGAACGCCAAGGCAGTCAATTTCGGCATCGTCTATGGTATCAGTGCTTTCGGACTGGGGCAGGATCTGGATATCAGCAGGAAAGAAGCGGAAGAATATATCCAGATGTATTTTATGACCTACCCGGGCATCAAGAAATATCTGGATGACAATGTGGCATTTGCCAGGGAACATGGATATGTGAAGACGATGTACGGCAGGATCCGGCCGATTCCTGAACTGAAATCAGGGAATTTTATGCAAAGAAGTTTCGGAGAAAGAGCGGCTATGAATTCGCCGATCCAAGGTAGTGCGGCTGACATCATCAAGATTGCCATGGTCAGGGTCAGCAGGAGATTACGGGAAGAAAAGCTTGCATCACGTCTGATCCTGCAGATCCATGATGAGCTGCTGATAGAGACAAAGAAGGAGGAGGAAGAGATCGTAAACCGTATTCTCACAGAAGAGATGACGGGGGCGGCTAAACTTTCCGTTCCTCTGTCCATTGATATAGAAAAAGGAAATACATGGTATGATGCAAAATAAAAAGCAAGTGCCGCTGATCGGTATTACCGGAGGTATCGGATGCGGAAAAAGTGTCGTCATGGATATTTTGAAGAATGATTTCGACGCTGCTGTCATTTTTGCCGATCTGGTGGCTCATGATCTGATGCAGCCCGGGGGAGAAAGTTATCAGGAGATCATCAGGGAATTCGGGAATGAAATCTGTGACGGGCAGGGAGCAATCGACAGAGAAAAGCTTTCGCACGTTGTATTTGCAGATAAAAATAAACTGGCAAAACTCAATGCCATTACCCATCCCCTGGTGCTCGAAGAAATAAGAAAGAGAATCAGGAAAGCTTCAATGCAAGAGGGAGTATCCCTGGTCGCTGTGGAGGCAGCCCTTTTGCTTGAATCCGGTATCGAAGATATCTTTGATCAGCTGTGGTATGTCTATGCGGATGAAGAGACAAGAATCAGACGCCTTTTTCTGGGAAGAAATTATACCGAAGAAAAAAGCCGGTCTGTTATGCGTAAACAGAAAAACGAAGAAGAGTTTCGCGCAGCCTGTGATTTGGTTATCGACAACAGCGGATCGGTGGAAGAGACCAGGGTGCAGATACAGCATGCGCTTGAGAGGATGGGTGTCTTATGATCCTTGGAAGTATTGCTAGCGGGAGCAGTGGAAACTGCCTTTATGTGGGAAATGAAAAGGATCATTATCTGATCGATGCCGGCATAAGCCGGAAAAAGATCATGGAAGGGCTTCAAGAAATGAAGATCGATCCGGCTTCGATCAAGGCAGTATTCCTGACCCATGAGCATAATGATCATATTGCCGGTCTCGGCGTGTTTTTGCGCAAATATCATGTTCCGGTATTTGGCACAGGCGGAACCATTGATGCCGTCTTGTCCTGTCAGAAACTCGGGAAGATCGACAGGTCTTTATTTGAAGTGATCCGCAAAGATGAGCCGGTGAAGATCGGCAGTGTAAAAGTAGAAGCTTCGGGCATACTGCATGATGCAGCCGACCCGGTAAGTTATACTTTTGAAGATGAGACTTCTAAAGTAGGCGCTGTTACGGATGTCGGAACATTTGATGATTATCTTGTAGA
>CACZNZ010000192.1 GCA_902782625.1 uncultured Lachnospiraceae bacterium
CCCAGTTCATCAGACCATAGGATTTCCCGTCAAGATCATAGGGATCTTCATCAACATTATCATAATACCAGAGATTAACTCTGTTGTTCGGATCTCCAACAGTATTATAAGAACAGAACCTTTTTCCACTGGCGCCACCCTGCATATTCCAATACCAGGCGCCATCTTTAAATGTAAAGGTACCGTCACTGCCCTGTTCCACCGTAAAAGCTGTTTTACTGTCCTCTGTTGTAAAAGACAGGCTGTTGCTGTTAGCAGTATGGTAAACATACTGCTTTGTTTTCCCGTCTTCAGCATAACAATAGGCATAGATTTTATTATCCGTATCTTCTACCTGCTCAAAGAAGTAAAGCGCTGCATCATTTGAAGGGGCACCCTGGCTCTGCGCAGTTTTGGAAATGCCCGTACGCTTGTTGTCTTTAGTAAGCGTATTTTTATAATAATAGCCATCCGGATGTCCGATATAGACTCCGGTACTTCCTTTTTCAATCAGTTCTGCTATGGAAGATATCTTTTTTATTCCCATCGGCACCGCTTCCGGACCTTCCACAATGGCGTAGGCAGAAAATCCTGACGCTTCAAAACTGACTGTCTTTCCTTTTACCTCAACACCTTCAACGACTTCCCCGGTTGTTGCTCCGTCTGCAACATGAACAACCCTGGTGTTTGTCATCGCCTCTTCCGTTTTTTCCTTATCCGCAAGAACGATTTTCACATCGACAGGCGCAGTAATCTCTACTTTTTTTCCATACTTATCGACAATCTTAATATCGAACAGGCGCAGGTACGTAGAAGTACCTTTTTCCCAGCCTAATGCATTTTCCGTTCTGCTGACGAAAGCATCATAGATATCCGTCATTCCGGATTCATCCGTGATTTCTTCCGCATAAAGCAGGGATCCTTCCGGCACACCGGCTTCCGGCCCGTAAGTGACGGAAATCTTATAATTATGTCCGTCAGAAGCCAGGACACTCTTTTCAATGGTCGTTCCGACGATAGCATAAATCGAGAAAGAGTCTGCTTCAAAATGGACGGCCGTCTCAGAAGTTGCCACACGATCCACGATATTCGCTTCCCCTGCGTTGTCAACATGAACCACAACCGGCTCGGCTTCCTCTGTGATCACATTGGAAGTCATCGACACTTCGATTGGCTGAACCGGCTCTATCTCTTTATGGTTTTTATCATAAAATGTGATATCTACCGCAAAGACATACCCGATATCTCCGCTCACCGTATCTTTGATCGTAGAAAGAGTCTGTTTATCACTTACCTCTTTGACTTCCATCGTTGTCTCTTTAGGAAATGTTCCCGGCTGGGCCGTAGCGACAACGGTAACATGCTTGGTGCGGGCGGTAAATACCTGCTCTTCCTCAGATAAGTCTTTTGTAAAGAAGACACCCTGATCGTCTTGATTTTCTTCAGTATTCTGCTCTCCCTCAGAAGTCTGCTCTGTTTCGGAAGTCTGCTCTCCTTCGGTAGTCGGCTCTGCTTCAGTAATCTGCTCATCCTCAGAAGTCTGCTCTGGATTCTCCGTGTCAGAAACTTCTTCTGATTCGGGTTGAGTTTCTGTATTCTCTATCATCTCCTGGTCTTCTGAATCAGGTGTGATCGTTTCATTTTCCTGGTTATCCTGATCCTCCGAAGGCTCTGTCGGTACCGCATCTGCTGTAATCTCTTCCATCGGCATGACCGTCTCTTCCGTTGTTTCTTCCGGTAAATCATTTTTCTCTACTTCGAAGAAACATTTCTTATCATGCTGATGTTCTTCAAGCTGCAGCTTTCCACAGATCAGATTATGATTCTTGTCATAACATTTGTCCGTATGCGTATGAATCTCATTCTCACCACAGGTCAGCTCATCATTTTCATTATAACAGGACTCGTCATGGACATGCTCCGGAATCTCCGGGAGCGGGCAGACCAGTTCCCCTTCTTCGTTGTAACAGTTATCATCGTGGGTATGAACTACATAATCTGCAAGTCCACAGACTAAAGTCCTTACCTTTTCCCCGGATTCGTCTGCGACCTCCCGATAGCACTTCTTCTCGTGAACATGCCCCTTATACTGACAATCCATGACATTTTCTTTTCTGGTAAGTGTTATGGCAGGAAGAATCAGACGTTCTATTGTGACACACAAGATTATAAAACCAATAATAACAGCGCCTAGTTTAAAATATGTTCTTTTCAGATTATTGTTTTCATTCTGGTTATTGTTCATGACGATCCTCCCTTCTCCAAATCTTTAATAATTTATGATAGCACAAATTGATTGTATTTCCAATAATTAAAACAGTCTGATCCCATGATTACTTACTTCTATTATACTTATAAGCCATCAAAGCATCCGTCAAAAGTCTTGCTCTTTATGTATATTTTCGCGAAAAAAGGCAATGCGTCATGCACTGCCTTTTACTTCGTTTTTCTTTTTTATAACAAGTCCTATGCCGGCAAGTCCTGCAATCAGGATACCCAGGATATAGAATATTTTTCTTCCCGCGCCACCTGTGTATGGGAGTTCATACCCGGCAGTATTGCGATTGACAATATAGTTATGTTCCTCGGTTGCCTTGTCTGCACCTGGTACTATGACGATCTCTCCATTATCCACTTTTCCGTATTGGATGAGATACTCATCCATCTCGGTCTCTTTAAGGTAGTAATCGTCCCCAACCGGCAAATCCTTGATGGTAAATATGTAATCATGGTCGACAGGATCACCAGCCACAAGTTCCGGTGCGGTTTTGCCTGTTATCTTAGAAGTTGCCCTAACAAACAATCTCCCGTTATCCATTCCAATCACATATTCGGCAACTGTTATATCATGTGTTTGCTCATTTTTATAAAGCGTAAGTGTGATATCTTTTTGCCATTCCAGTCTCTCGACAGAATCCCCTGGCGGATACCATATCTTGTGGAAGCAGAAATCCTCAACCTTTCCATTCGGGATCGTCATGGTAAATACTGTCATGCCGCTTGTTCCATCGTGGCTTGATGTCAGCCACTGGACATGGGAAGCATCATTCATCGTGACCGTTCCGTTTCTTTCA
>CACZNZ010000193.1 GCA_902782625.1 uncultured Lachnospiraceae bacterium
CTTCCGACACGGTCCAATCCATACGATTCCCCTGCTTTTGTCATAACCTTTTTCAGTTTCTGCGCTGTTTTTGGGCTCAATACTGTCCCAAGGTTCTCAACCTTTCCTTCGTAGAGAATCTCTTCTTTTGCATTTATCACATTTTGAATCAGATACGGTTTGCACATCACCCCTCCATTGGCTGCCGCCTGGGTGATCATGGCCATGTGCAGTGGTGTAATCAGGGTATTTCCCTGTCCAAACGCAGTCGAAGCCAAAAGATTATCTTCTCCGCCTTCCAGAGAAAACTCCGATCGCAAGGTTGTAAAATCAAGGTTGACTTCCTGTCCCAGCAAAAAGGCATCCGCAGCCCTCTGCATCCTGGCCTGTCCCAGTTTCAGGGCCCTGTCCATAAAATAAACATTGGAAGATTTCACGAAACCTTTTTCAAAATCTACCGTACCATATTCTGTTCCGTTATAATTACGTATTTTCTGGCCGTTTACTCTGAGGTATCCTTTGTCTTTTACGGTCTCTGACTCGATTCCGGCATCAAGGATGGCTTTCGAAGTAACCAGCTTAAATACAGATCCCGGCGCTACCGGATTCTGGGTGGCATTCGATAAAAGTTTCCCTTCTGCCTTGTTGATTTCCTCCCAGTCTTCTTCAAGCTTTGTAATATCATATCCCGGGGAGGAAGCAAGTGCCACAATCTCTCCGGTTTTGGCGTCCAGCACCACAACAGATCCTTCATAGTCCCTGATATCTTCATAAGCCTGCTCCTGAACAGATGACTTCAGGGTGAGTTTGACATCTGCCCCCACTTTATGATCATAGGGCGAAGCTGCATAGGTCAGATCGGCATTCATCAGTTTTTCGATGCCACTGGTGCCGTAGATCCTGGACCAATAGCCTGTCACATTAGAGTAGGCATAAGGATGCAGATAGTTCCTTTTGCCCAGTGGTTCCTCAGACCAGGCGATCTGCTCTCCGTCTCTGTCCAGAATGCTTCCCCTTATATATTCTTTTTCGTGGGCCTTTGCCCTTGCTGTTTTCTTTTCCTGGTCGGCCGCTTCTGAAATACCCGGCAAGATTGCTGAGATTCTTATGAGAGACAACATCATGAGAATGACGCAGACGAGACAGGATCCCTGCAGCCACTTGGTTCTCTTTAATAAAGATTTCTTCATCATCATTATTCATCCCTTTCCACGGGACATTTCCCGAGACGGAGATCATCAGGGAAATGATGCAGAGGCTTACTGCCAGAGAACTTCCTCCACTTGAGATAAAAGGCAGGGTGATTCCTGTAAGCGGACACAGACCCGTGCTTCCTGCCACAATGATCATCGTCTGGAAAAACATCAGAAATGCACATGAAGCCCCGATTACCTGATGGTATCTGTCATTCTTTCTTATATAGATCCTGACTCCTTCAAGCCAGAGAAAGATAAAGAGCATAAACACAAGCAATGCAAAGACAATTCCACATCGCTGTATCAATGCAGGATAAACAAGATCGCTGGTTTTTACCGGCAGTTCCGTCAGAGACGATGTCCCAAAAAAACCTCCGAGGACGATGGATTCCCTGGCTCTTAACAGCTGGTATCCAAGACCGAGGGCATCCTTTTCCGGGTGCAGCCAGTAAACGAAACGATTCGCGATCTTATTCCAGTTCCGCAGGAAAAACGATGCTGCCGGATTGGTACCCAGCACATTTCCTGCTTTGGAAAGTCCGTTAAGAAACACCCCAAGACATGCCATCATCGCTGTGAGCAGGCCGAACAAGGAAAATGCCGTCAAAAAAACTCTGATGTCTTCTGCAAATAAAAACAGAAGTGAGAGGAACATAAGACAGATCAAAAGGAGCGTCCCGAATTCCCCCTGCACGGCAAGCATCAGCATGAAACATCCTGTGATCAGGAAAAATGCCATCATATTTTCTTTTCGTATCTTTTCTCTCCTGCCCAGCAATCCTGCTGCGATCATAATATAGAAAAGTTTCAGGAGTTCGGTTGTCTGAATAGAAATCCCGCCGAGGATAATCCAGTTCTTTACGCCTCCATGTCCTCCTGAAAGCAAAAGTGTGACAATTGATAAAGCAATACCCGCTCCGGCCGCAAGTCTTACGGTCTTCATTGCAGCAAGCTGTGAGAATTTCCGGTAAAGAGCCCCCGTAACGACAGCCAGTATAAAACCTGTCAGGTATTGCACCTGCAATCCGACAACAGAGGGCGCAGATCCGGTTTTTGCCGCATATTCTGCAAGGAAAATGCACTGCAGCATTGTTCCCACTGTCAGCAGCAGAATCGTATAAAGCACGATTTTTTCATTCCCCTGCACATAGGCTGTAAGAACCCATGAGAAAAGACTGATGCCAATCAGAAGGCCAAGCATGTCCATATAAAACCGGCCTGCTCCTTTGGAGGCAACAAAGAAACATCCTGCTGCCTGAAAAAGAATGACGGCAGGCATTGGGCTCTTATACAAAGACGAAAAGGATCTCTGCCACTCCAGATACAGCTGTTGTTTTCTTTCAGCGGTCATAGAGCATCATCCTTTCATCTTTCGTCTCATCAAGCACAGTGATCTGCGAATTGCCGATTCCAATCTTTTGCCCTGGTACAATACGAACATTCCTGACAGCCTTTCCTGCTACCTGAAGCTGCCCTGACGTTCCGGTATCTTCCAGAAAAAGTCCTCCGTTCCTCTCTCTGATTACGGCATGTTTTTTTGCTACGGACAGATCATCGATCATGAGATCATTGCTTTTATCGCGCCCGATTGTATACGGTATTCTGTCCAATACAGCGTATTCCTGGATCCCGGATGCATCATGTACCACATGAAAAGAGATCCCTGTAACTTTCTTTCCCTTTTTGATTGGTGTCTGTACTTCTTTTTTCGGAGTTTCGGTACTGCTTACGGAATCTGCATATTCCTTTCGGGCAATCATTCTCTCTTCTTTCAGTCTTTCCTTTTTTTCCTGAAGCATCGCCCACGTATCGATAAAATGCTCTTCTTCTGCTGCAGCTTTATCCAGATCCCGATTGGACCGAAACAGAATAAACAACATACATAACGCGAGAACGATGATTGCAATCTGAGAAATTATAGGCATAAAATCAGCTCCTGTCTTCCAGGTTTTTTATCATCCAGATAACAGGAGCATATCATAAAGCGTTATTCTGTTTCAATAAAGCACATTTACAGCTATTTACCGTATCAAAGCTAAGGATATTATATCTTCTTTTTCATATCATAGAGAACCCCCAGCATACTTCTGATATTTCTGCTCTTATCATAAGCACTGCCGGCTGCCAGATTATTTCTGAGCATAGAAGCAAATTCACTGTCTCCTATCGGAGTCTGATCCAACTCGGCAAGGATTTCCTCATCATTTTTCACAAAACACTTTCCGGTAAATACCGAGAATGCAAGTGAACAAAAATAGTACACATCATTCATCAGAAATGCATCGGAAAACCTGCTCGGGTGCAGATCATAGCAATAGTCTTCAAATTTCTCAAGATCAAACGGATCCGGCTCTTTGTCTTTCGTCATAGCCAAAGCAGGAATCACCTGCCAGAAATCTGATACCTTCCCATCCTGATTCTTCGCAGCTTCCTTAAATGCCGTGCTTTTTTTACACTTATTTACCTCATCAAAGAGGATTTCATCCACACTGTGATAACGGCAATATCCTTTTTTCTGATATCCGAAATCATGCTTCTTCTGCCGGTCCATGAAGCTCTCGCCCAGACAGATCACAAACCAGATTTTCTGTGCTGTCGTCATATCGTATACTGCATCGTATTTGCGGCAAAGATCTTCATCAATCTCATATCCTTTCTGTTGCAGGCTCTGTGCCAGAGATTCAATCAGGATCCACATTTCCTGACTGTTGGCGAGCAGATCCGCCTGTTCTTTGGAGATCATTTCGATGATGATTTCCGTAGGGGTAATCCCCAAAGGTTCCATCTGTGCCTTGGCAAGGAGTTTTTCGATCGATTCAATAGACGGATGCAGGGCAATGCAGAATCTCAAAAGCCAGTCTCTGGTTACGACCGCTTTTCCTGCCCGGATCTTGGAAAACTGTGCTTCACAGTGCAGGCAGCCAATGTCCCGAAGGAACCATGAGGCCTTCTCATAATAGCCGTATTCCTCTTCGATCACTTCATTTAATGCAATACCGAACTGTCGGGCCCCATTGCGGAACTCTTCTCTGTATTCACGAATCAGCCTGTAAAAGTCTTCGAGAGTTTCGGTGGCAGAAAGAAGTTCCCACAAATCGATGGTGGGAAGGCTTCTGTTTTGCTTGTCTTCCGGTTCTTCTGCCAGAATTTCCTCAATACTTTCTTTGACCGAATCAAACTCTTCCATGGAGAAAAGTCCATTGATCAGGGCAATCCAAAGGGCATCCTCTATATTCTTACAGTAAAGCCCGTATCCCATATAAGTCTCCAGCAGGATCCGGTTGATTTCTTCCAGACTCATGGCAAATGCCATCCCAAGTGTAACGTAGATTTCTCTCGAAGATGGCATGGATCCCCGCAGCCAAGTACCAATCGCCTGTCTCGTCACCGGAACATAGCTGTATTTTCCTTCTTTTTTTCGGTATACTTTATGAAATACTTTTTTGGCAAGAGAAGTATTGCTGTAATCAAATTCATCCATCTTATCTTCGAGGAATTCCGAAAATGGTCTTCTTCCTTCTCCCGCCTGTGATAAGCGTACTTCTATCTGCTGCAGAAATTCTTCTGAAATCCACTGATTCATCTTGTTCTCCTTTTGTCTTATGACAATTGTCTCTTACGCCGCAGGATATTGATAACCTGCGTAATCACCGTTATCAATCCGAGAATGATAAAATATGTCAGTCTGATCTTCTTTGTTGGTAAAAACCAGGCAACAAGCTGCACCATCATACCTTCTAACAGGCAAAGCCCAACCATAGCCCACACCGGATACTGTGTCTTCAAATGAAGAATCAGATATCTGTAATTGAGCATGATCAACAGCC
>CACZNZ010000194.1 GCA_902782625.1 uncultured Lachnospiraceae bacterium
ACTGCCCCGGAGCGTTTCGCAACCGGGACGGACTCCCCGGTCAGAGATGCCTGGTTCACCATCACATCTCCCTCATCAAGAATTCCATCCAGCGGCACAACATGTCCGGTATGAACAATAATCTTATCCCCCGCCTGTATCTGCGTCAGCGGCATCAGAGCCTGTTTACCGTCGTTCTGAAGCTGCCATACCTGATCCACATGCAAGGACATATTCTTCGCCAGGTCATCCACCGACTTCTTATGCGTCCAGGCATCCAGCGTATCACCAAGTCCGAGCAGGAACCGCACAGATCCAGCCGTCTCAAAGTCCCCGGTCAGAAGGGACGCACCTATTGCAATCCCATCCAGCAGTTCTACTTGAAGCTTCATCTTTGTCAAAGTTTTTAAGGCCAGCCACATGCGCGGGACTGAACTTACTGTATTGATCACCCTCTGGACAGGTGAAGGAAAAAACAGCCTTTTCGCATAATGCCACAGTATCTGAAAGATCATTTTTTCCTTGTATTCCCGATTGATGCATCGGCTGTTGGCACTCAGGACATGAACTTCTTCCTCCGCTTCCTCGTAAGAAAAGCGTGAAAGCTGATAATATAGAGAATCTTTTTCGCCGTGGTAAAGGATAATCAGACTGCCCAGCCGCTCATGCACAGTCACCTGTTCAACGCCGGGAAGTGCCAAAACCCATGCTTCCAAAAGGTCGGCCTGTTCCATGCTCATAGAACGCTGCATTGCTTTCAGGCGCACTCGTCCTGCGCTTTCGTGAAGAATCTGAAATCTCATGCCTCTACGTAGTCCTCGATGAATTCTGTTTCTTCTTGTGCTGCTTTTTTCTCATTGATCGCCTTGGCATCAGCCAGACAGTCTGCGTAACTCTCTTGGACTGTCTCAACATCGCGCATGACCTGGTCTTTACAGCGAAGCGCCGCTGCAGTGACATGGGTATAGACTTTACGTGCGTCTCTACTGCCAAGCAATTTGATTCCGGCAGAACCGAACAGTGTTCCTCCGACAAAAAGTGCAATTTTTCCTGTTAATTTCATTCTTATATCCTCCTTGTATTTCTCCCGGCTTTTGCGCCGGATAATCACATACCTGATCTTTTCGGCTTTCCTATGTCTTCTCCTTATCCCAATGCAACATCAAGTGCCATCATCAAACTGAATCCGACGGCAAAGAATATGACGCCGATATTGGAATGCTTCCCGGAGGACATTTCCGGAATCAACTCTTCCACAACTACGTAAAGCATGGCTCCTGCTGCAAACGAAAGCAGATAAGGCATCGCAGGTACTACCAGCCCTGCAATCAGAACGGTCAGACTGCCGAACACCGGCTCTACCGCACCAGAGAGAACGCCCAGCCAGAAAGATTTCGTCTTGCTTTTTCCTTCCGCATAGAGCGGCATAGAGATAATTGCTCCTTCCGGGAAGTTCTGGATCGCAATTCCAAGTGCCAGAGCCAATGCGCTGCTGGCTGTGATATTGACAGAACCAGTGAGCAATCCTGCATAGACTACGCCGACTGCCATCCCCTCCGGAATATTGTGCAGAGTCACTGCCAGTACCATCATGATCGATCTGTTCAGCCTGACACTCGGTCCTTCCATCTGATCCTCATGGTCAATGCTTCTGTGCAGATGTGGAATCAGATGATCGAGCAAAAGAAGGAAAAGAACTCCAAGCCAAAAGCCGATAAAGGCTGGGAGGAAAGCCCATCTTCCTTTATCTGCTGACTGCTCAATGGCAGGAACGATCAGACTCCAGATGGATGCCGCTACCATCACGCCTGCTGCAAATCCGGTCAAAGCCCTCTGTATTTCAGCCTTAATAACCTTTTTCAGAAAAAATACACATGCAGCACCGGCTGCCGTACCAATAAAGGGAACCAGCAGTCCGCAAACAACTGTTTTCATTACTGTTCCAATAAACCTTTCTTACTTACTCCTTTTCTAATGAGGTAGTTATGTATATCAACAGTTAGATTTTGCTAACCACTATGCCATTATATCTTTTTAGAGGAGAAAAATCAAGAGTGTTCCCTGTAAAACAGCGAATGATGAAAGGCAAAGAAAAAAACAGAACGATCCAGAATAGAATCTAAATCGTTCTGTTTTTTATAACGCTTGTCTTAAAAGTCTACATTCTTCAAGGCTTCCCGGATTGTATTTTCCACAACCTTTCTGCAACTGCCGCATTTGGTACAGCATTCTGTCTCTTCCTGGACCTCTTTAAAGGTGTAAGCCCCATTCTCGACCGCTTCCTCAATCTCACTGGCCCGGACAAATTTACATTTACATACTAAGGGATCTACAGACATGAGCACATCTCCTTTTCTTTGATCATAGACCATGAACTTTCTTATTCATTTAAGATACCATAGAGTATGATAATTATCAAACATTTACCATACCGCATTTGGGCTTTCCTCTTTCTGAATGCGAATATCATAATCTCCGCTGCTTTTTACGGTGATTACAATATTCTCAAACCACGTCTGGAACCGAATCAGGTAATTATTCCCTCTCAAGGTGATCGTCACCTCACTGTTGAGATCGGAAGGATCCATTCCTTCTTTCCTCAGCACTTTGTCAATGGCTTTCATGACACTCTTTTCTGTATGCAACTGTTTTCCCACCGGCATTTCCTTGTAATAAAGCAGCAGGGATCTTGCCAGGACAGGTGATTTACAATCACATTTGTGGAAGTAACTTCCCATGAACATATACAGGATATATGTCATGGCTTTCTGCCGGTCTGTTGTAACATTATGTGTCGTACGAACATGTTTCATCATAAATAATAACCTCCAATCATTTCTCTGTAAGACTCGGCCAAAAACCGGTCAAATCATAGGAAACACAAAAAGGATCTGCCAGAAGACAGACTGGTCCCCCAGCCCGTCTTTCAGTAGATCCTTATTTCACAAGGTTATTATTCAGTTTTTCAGCCATGCTAAAAAACATAGCTTTTAAAATATAACCGATGTTATAGAATTTGTCAAATCTTTTTGATCACTTTTGCCGGGACACCACCGACGATCGTATCCGGAGGGACGTCTTTGACGACGACTGCTCCGGCTGCAACGACGGCATGATCTCCTATGGTCACACCGGAGCAAACGGTCGCATTTGCACCGATCCATACGCCTTTTCCTATGTGGATCGGTGCGGGATGAAGTGCCTGGCGTTTTTCCGGGGCCAGATCATGGTTCAGGGTGGCCAGGACCACCCCGTGGCCGATCAGGGCCCCGTCATCTATATATATTCCGCCCTGATCTTGAAATTTGCATCCGGCGTTGATAAAAACATTTTTACCTATCGTGATGTTCTTTCCGAAATCTGTGTAAAATGGTGGGAACAGCCCAAATCCTTCATCGACCGGCTTTCCGATCAGCTCTGAAAAGAGCTCCTGAAGTTCTTCCGGCTCATGGTATTTTGTATTGATCTCCATCGTGATCTTCTGTGCCTGTCTGCTGTAATACCGCATCAGATCGATCGCTTCCTGGTTTTCTCCTATTGTGTCGCTTTCTTTGAAATACCTTAAAAGTTCATTTAGTTTCATTGATTCTCTGTCACCCACTGTTTTATAGTTTTTTCTTCTTCTGTTACGGAGCCTCCGCGTACATCAATCGCTTCTGTGACTTCGGCTTTCGGCTCAAGCTCTTTTATCGTGTCGATGGTACCGGAAAAACCGCTGCCTTCGTGTGTAACAAAAACATTTATCTTTTTCCCACTTAGATCACAGGCGTCAAAGAAAGAGTAAACCGGCATGGGCAGATCGCCCCACCAGTTAGGGAATACAAGATAGACGGTATCATACTCATCCAGATTCTCAAGTTCTGTTTTTAACGCCGGTCTTGTTCCCTCACTTTGTTCATCTCTTGCCTGTTCTACCGTTTTGTCATAATCAACAGGATAGGTGTCTTTTGCAAGAATTTCAAATGTATCGCATCCGGCTTCTTCAGCGATCCATTCCGCTATCATCTGGGCATTCCCTTTGATCGTGCCGTCATCGGCCTGAATACTTGCACTGGAAGACGCATCCACGTCTTCCGGAAAATCGGTATTTCCTACTCTGCTGAAATATGCAACGATGCTCTTTTTCTTTGATTGCTCCGGTTTTTCTTCCTCTTCTGCCAGTTCAATACGGACATCAAAATCCCCTTCAAGGGCTGCAATCTCTTCTAAAGGACAGGTTATCACCCCGATGTTGACCTGATTTCCATACTGTTCTGACGTGTCTTCATCTTCAAAAAGGATGGTAAAGTAAGGCGCATCGGTCGCGTAGTCAATATCACCATTCAGCCAGCCATAGTGGACCTCTTCCTCTTTATATGGGAGTTCCTCTGTCACGCCGCAGAAATCATGGGAGTATCTGCTCACATGCTGCGTTATGGGCAGCTTCTCGATCAGTGCCTTGGCCGTGTCAGAATCATTCAGCACACCAGGAATTACCTTGTCGCCAAAATACATATTGATCTTTGTGCCGCCTTCCATTGGGATCCTGGTGGGCATGGCCGGATCTTCCGTCTGCATATCCGCACCGTCTTTTGCAAACCGGTTTCCCTCTTCCGTCTTTTCCGTGGCTTCACTGGAAGTCTCTGTTTTCTCTTGCCCCTGTTCTTTTTTACTGCCACAGCCGGCAAGGCAGAGACTCAATACTGTCACTGTTACCATCAGGATTAATAATAACTTTTTCTGCATTTTTCTTTTCCTTTCTTCCCTGCGCTGCTACTTTTTCTTTTTTACTTTTGAAAACCTCACACTAATCCGACCTTTTCCAGCTGCTTTTTTCAAACCTTTGGTGTTCGTGATCCTCCCTATTCTTGTATACGTGTATGTCGTTGAAAATGATTTATAAAATACCACCAGGCAATCAGAACCATAAAGCATGATATCCCCGGCTTTTATCCTGGTCACATTCTGTTCCCTGGCCGGCAGGCTGTACTTCAGATACTTGTACTTCTCATTTCCGTTCAGCTCTGACATCTTATATTTTACCGGCATCTTTTTTAGAAATGCTTTCGCTGTTTCATTATTATAAAATACCGCTTTAAATGTCTTCTTTCCAACCTTGATATTTACAGGCGTATTTCCATTAGTCTTTGCCATAACAGGCATTTTTGTCAGACATCCTGCAAGAAGCACCAGGACTGCCAGAACAAACAACTTTCTGATCATTGTCTTCATGTTTCATCCTCCATGCTGATCGTAATGGTCACATCGCCACTCCCAAGCAGTTCTTCCATTTCTTCTGCCGTTTTATCTGTAACATGGCCAAGCCTTGTATAATCCCAGGAATTGGATCCATAGAACACGACAAGCTGATTCTCGGAATAAAGAACGATATCTCCTGCCTCCGTTGTCATCTGTTCGTCGTTGGCCGGAAGGTCCTGTCCAATGGGCCCAACCTGTTCGAATCCACCATACATGGACATCGTGATTTCAAGCCCTTTCGAAGCTAACTCCCTGAGTGCTTCTACCGACTCATTGTCTTCCCATGCAACAGCGACGTTCGTTCCATTTATGGACATTTTCATTTCCGTCATTTCTTTTTCTGTTTCTGTAGTCTGTTCAGTTTCCTGTGAACCCTGTACCGTACTGGCCTCTGTTTGTTTGGGCTGATCCGGCTCTGTCTCTTTCTTTCCGCAACCGGTAAAAACCGAAACGATAATCATGATACACAGTAAAATGTTTATAATCTTTCTCATTTCAGATATTCCTCAAAGAACGCTGTCATTTTGTCAAAAGGAATGTAGTCATGATCTCCGCCGTCATAGAGATCGGTATGAACGGCATCGGGGATGATCATCAGTTCTTTGTTATCTCCTTTCAGCAGCTTGAAGGTATCCTTGCTCATATAACAGGAATGTGCTTTTTCACCGTGGATCATAAGTACTGCACTGTCGATCTCGCCCGCGTAAGTAAACAGCCTTGTATTGGCAAGAGATGTGCCGGCAGTTACTGCCCAGCCATCATTGGAATTCAGAGAGCGGGCATGGTAGCCTCGATCAGTTTTATAATAATCGTAATAATCTTTAACAAAGAAAGGCGCATCTTCCGGAAGCGGGTCTACTACGCCGCCTGCTTTTGCAAAGCTGCCATTCCTGTAGTCTTGCGTACGCTGTTTATTTACGGCATCTCTTGCTGCCTTTCTGGCTTCTTTGCTGTCTTCAGAGTCGAAATATCCGTTCCCTGCTATGCGGGACATATCATACATGGTGGATGTGACTGTCGCCTTGATCCTTGTGTCATAACATGCAGTCTGTAATGCCATTCCGCCCCAGCCGCAGATTCCGATGATTCCGATCCGTTCCGGATCCACATTGTCCTGGACAGAAAGAAAATCTACTGCTGCCTGAAAATCTTCTACATTGACATCAGGGGAATGCATCGCACGCGGGAATCCGCCGGATTCTCCGGTAAATGACGGGTCAAATGCGATCGCAAGAAAACCACGTTCTGCCATCGTCTGTGCATACAGCCCCGAAGACTGTTCTTTACATGCGCCAAATGGACCGGATACAGCGATCGCCGGAAGCTTTCCTTCCACATTTTTCGGAACATACATGTCTGCCGCAAGTGTAATACCAAAGTGATTTACGAATGTCACCTTGGAGTGCT
>CACZNZ010000195.1 GCA_902782625.1 uncultured Lachnospiraceae bacterium
ACTCCGGACAGATTGCATGGAGAATCCTCATGGCATCGTATTCCAGATGAATGCGATAGACAGCCATCGGAAAACCGGTTGCCCTGCCGTAAGGACGACCTTGTTTTACGACATAGGAGGCCTGGTCCGTCTGAACCCGGTAAATGAAATTGACATATCCATCTCCATCCTCAGCCTGCGTTCCTTCACCGACTGCAGATATCCGGACATCCCCATTCTGGTCAAATGCCTCTATATGCTCTTTTAAATAATCAAGGACATTATCCTTTGTAATCTCAAGCATGTCTTTATCTCCAAAAGTTGTTCCTGAATGAACTCAGGTCAGTGAATTCGCAATCCAGTTGATAGCTTCTCTGATTGCTTTCTGGTTTATGCTGTAATATACACATTTTCCCGCACGGCGTGCTTTGACTACGCCTGCTGTTGTAAGAATTTTCATGTGATGAGACAGTGTGGACTGACCGAAATTCATTTTGGACAGCAGCTCTCCTGCATTTAATTCTTTCTCCTTAATGTATGACAGAATTCTCAATCTGTTCTCATCCGCCAATGCTTTCAGTATTCTGGAATTGGTAATATAATTCCTGTCCATATTGTCTGACTCTCCTCTTTATCAGATCTCCCAGATTCCCTCGCTGTTATCTGCACCTTGCAGCTCGATCTTCTTATCAGAATCTTTAAACTGTAATTCAGGATTATTTACGATTACTTTTGTATGTGCCGGAACCGACTGTGTAACAAAAGCACCACCGGCCACAATGACACCTTCACCGACAACCGTCTCCCCGCCGAGGATCGTTGCACCGGAATAAACGGTAACATTGTCACTGATCGTCGGATGACGCTTCTTCCCGGCAAGTTTCTGTCCGCTTCTGGTAGAAAGTGCGCCAAGTGTAACACCCTGATAAAGCTTCACATTTCTTCCGATCTGTGTCGTCTCACCGATTACAACACCAGTACCATGGTCAATAAAGAAGTATTCTCCGATCGTTGCGCCGGAGTTGATATCAATTCCGGTACGGCTGTGAGCATACTCTGTCATGATCCTGGGGATAAACGGGACATTCTGCACATAAAACTCATGCGCAATACGATACACAAAGATCGCGAACAAACCCGGATAGGAGATGATGACATCTTCTCTGCTCTTTGCAGCCGGATCTCCGAAATATCCTGCTTCCACATCTTTTAATAGCATCTCCTGAACCCACGGAAGCCTTTCAAAGAAATTCCTGCATGTCTCTTCCGCCTTTTCCCGAATACTTTCATAACTGGCTGTTTCATAATCCCTGTAATGAAAAGCCAGAACAATCTGTCGTTTCAGTTTCCCGTAAATCTGGGTAAGCCGGTCTCCGATAAAATAGTCAGGGGAAATAACCGTTATGTTCTCGTCTCCGAAGTAACCCGGAAACATGACACGTCTTAAGGATCTGATCAGTTCAATAATCACTCCTCTGTCCGGGAGTCTTCTTTCTCCTTTTGACACTATATATGACGTGTTATTGCAGTTTTCAGCCATCCTGGCAGATGTATGCAGAATGGTGTCTCTCATGGATTCTTTCATAATTCACCTGATTTTAATAAATATTTAATATCATTGTATCAAGACATCTATGAAATGACAAGAGATATCTTGTGAGAAATGCTGATCTGATCAGAAACCGCCGCCGCTTACATCAATGCTTTCACCGTCATTGCTGGCCTTACCGCTAGCGCCGCACCATCCGCAGATTACTCTGCTCCCGGATTCATAACAGTTGACTTTTCCGCACTTTCCACAGACAAAACATTTTTTCGCGCCACAGTAAGGACATCCGGGGTATTCTTCATCTGTGTAGAAGTTGCCGGTAAAATTTGTTTTATCAAATCCTTCTTTTTGTGCCATTTCTTCTTTCAGGGCAAACGCCCAGGTCCTCACCCAGTCATTGTCCCGTTTCTCGATACGGATTCCGTACAGCTGATCTTTCTTACATTTTGCAAGAATGATATTTGCTTCCTTTCTCATCTTTTATTCCTCTCTTTCCTGATCCCGGTAGACCAAGGCCATGGAGATATCATCTCCACTGCCTTCCCTTGTTCTCTTCTCGAAATTCCGTTCCAGGCTTTTTTTTGTTTTATCCGGATCTTTCAGCATTTTGAATATCAATCCATGGTACTTCAGAAAATCTTCTTCACTGGCAAATGATTTGATCAGCCCATCCGTGGAGACAAACATCGCCTGCATCTTTTCCATCGTATACCAGTCTTCAAAATACTCGATGGCATTGGTATTACACAACGAAGAAGTGTAATTTGCATGAGCATTCTCATCTTCTACCGGAATAAATATTTTCCCTTCCTGATCCATGGCAACAAATTCTCCGTCTCCCAAAACCATGCCGAAAGAAAAATCATAGGATAATATCGCGGCCAGTACAGTGCTTCCATAGATCACCGGAACACGGATATTTTTTGCCGCTTCCTCTTCTGTCAGTGGATTCTCCCTATGGTACTCCTCTATGGCTTCCCGCCACTTCATAAGAATCTGTTTTTCCATCTGTTTCAGGATAAACTGCGGATGCTGTCTGAACTGTTCCACAAAAGTGATCCGCCTCATATATTTCTCGAGAAGTCCTGCTGTAATCTTTACCGCAATCTTCGATCCGATATCACTTCGAAAATGCTTTGCACTTCCATGACCATCCGCAACGACGGCAATGGCAAAATCCTGATTCACAACAATGCCGGAACTGTCCTGACAGACGGTCTTTTTTCGGATATGACTTTCGCCGGTCACCGTCTGATGCATTCCATGAAACATTTTACCATCCCTCGTCAAATTCCATCTCCAGATCCTCGAGATCTTCCAGATCTTCGACACCCAGAATATCCTGTTTCAATTCCTGAACTGCTTCCACCAGCTGCTCTTTCTTCGCACCGGAAACTTCTTCCAGGCTTCTTTCCGTATTGGTCTCTGTCAAAGTCATACTCGTACTTCCGATTTTACTGGAAGTAACAGCGATTTCTCTGACCAGTTTCTTTAACATTTCCGCCCCGAAAGCCTGCAGCACCAGTTCATCGTCATCCGTAAACTCACGCAGTACATCCAAATCAACATTGGATCCGATTGCCAGAGCCACTTTCAGCCCGTACTGGAACCAGCGGTTCTGCTTTAACATATCAAACCCTTTTTTATAGTTGTCGGTCGGATATCCGTCTGTAATCAGGAAAATTACCGGGGCATAGGACAGAGAAGGAGAATGCAGAAAACTCTTTCTGGAAAGCTTGCTGCACAGCTCCTGACATGCGTCGCCGAGATCTGTCACTCCCTCTGCACTCAGGTTTTCCCATCTCTGGAACTCTTCAATCAGCACCGGTTCCGGGGTGATCCATTCACATCCCGAAGAAAAGGAAAGAACCGCCACCTTTACGTCGGTTCCGGCCTCTCCCACGCCGATCAGTTCCGGCAGAATCTCATTCATTACTTTATTCAGAGACTCCAGTTTGGAGCCTTCCATACTCTCGGAAGTATCTACCATAAAGAAGATAACCATGCTCTTTTTGGCAGGCGGCATCGTATCTAAAGGATCAATCGCTTCCGGATTTTGATTCTCTATCGTCAGACTCATGTTCTTCACTCTCTCCTTCCTCTGTCTTGCGTAAAAGCCGCAAGCTCCAGTCTTCTCCCAGTTCGAATCGGAGCGTCATGCCATCCCAGATCGGGATACCCTGATTTTGTCCGATGTCTTTTGTCTCACCGTTAGGGAAAAAGCCTCTCCATTCTCCTTTACTGAGATTTTTGATTCCGTACAGGCCCTTATGGTTCTTATTCTCTACCACGATTCCTGTAACAGTGTCTTTGTCAAATGCATGTCTTCCTGTCTGACATTCATACAGTTTTTCTCCCTGCGCAAGAAGAATCCTGTCCATTCCGTTGCTCAGCACATAATAGATCTTCCCACATTTTGGGCAAGCCAATGTGCCGTTCTTACAGTCCACAAGCTCACGGGAGAAACCGCGAAATCCACAGGAACACTCTTTATAATCAAGAAACATTTTCACAAGGACACTTTTCCAGTCCACCTCTGTCGGACGCAGGGTAAAAAGGGTGCCTGCCCCTAAAAATGCTCTCTGGAATACCTTTCTTAACACCTCCGGATACTCATGCCAATAGCGGATCAGTTTATCCTGGATGCCCTTTACCGGACCATTGTCTTCTCTTCCTTCTTCCATGCAGAAACATCCGTCTGTCACACGGTAATATTCTTTTTCCAACGGCGAGAGGAAACAGCGGTTCACCATCTGTTTACCCTCAAAAGGAGATCCTGTATGGAAAAAATATTCAAAAAGGAACACAGACATAAAATACCTGTCGGTATCCGCATGGAATTCAGCCTCGTAGACATTCTTCCCTTCTTCACGGCTTTTCATGATGCTCTCAAGGAGTTCAGGAGCCATAAATTCTGTAATCTCTTCTTCCCGGATCTCCATCGTTTTGACTCCGGCTTCTTCGATGCTGCCTTCCGCGTCAACGGTCATCTCTCCG
>CACZNZ010000196.1 GCA_902782625.1 uncultured Lachnospiraceae bacterium
ATCCGCCTGTGCTAAGCGTACCGTCACGGTTCGGACAGGTGAATCCACCGTTTATAGAGATCTTATAGATTTTTTCTCCGAAATATTCTTTTAAGAAACGGCTGTAGGTGTAATATCGATCCAATTTTAAAACAGACTCCTCTAAGGTCGTGACATTTACTGCTTCTCCATGATAGCATTGATGTCGTGATTTCGCAATGAAAGGTTTCCCTTCAGAAAAAATAAAGAAAGAGGACTACTTGTAATCCTGAAAAAATATGATATCATATATTTATTCAATTCCAGATTACTAATTTCCACAATAGATTCATTGATTATTCCCAGGAGGTACATATGGATTATGATAAAATGACTCTGGTCAAGCTGCGTGAGATTGCCAGAGAAAAAGGCATGAAGAAAATCAGCACTTTAAAAAAGGAAGAGCTGATCCATGCGATAGAGCAGCATGATAAAAATACAAAAAAAACTGTAAAGCAGGAGACGAAACAGGAGCAGGAAGGCCATGTGATGCGAGAAGAGCTCAGCAGCTTAGACAGCGGAGACAAGGCAGACGGTATCCTCGAGGTTATGCCGGACGGCTTCGGATTTATACGATGTGAGAATTATCTTTCAGGAGATAATGATGTATACGTTTCTCCTTCCCAGATCAGAAGATTTAATCTGAAGACAGGTGATATTCTGAAAGGCAACATCAGGATAAAGACCCAGAATGAACGTTACAGTGCACTTTTATATGTAGAATCTGTCAATGGATACAAACCGTATGATGCACAGCGAAGGAAAAATTTTGAAGACCTTACCCCTGTCTTCCCCAATGAAAGAATCCGTCTGGAGACTCCGGACGCACCGGTTTCCATGCGAATGGTGGATCTGCTTTCTCCAATTGGAAAGGGGCAGAGGGGAATGATCGTTTCCCAGCCGAAGACAGGAAAGACGACGCTCCTTAAGCAGATTGCAAAAAGTATTACGAAAACTCAGCCGGACATGAAACTCATTGTCCTGCTGATTGATGAAAGACCGGAGGAAGTAACGGATATCCGGGAATCCATCGAAGGGCCGAATGCAGAAGTCATCTACTCGACATTTGATGAACTGCCGGAACATCACAGAAGAGTTTCTGAGATGGTGTTAGAGAGGGCAAAACGTCTCGTAGAACATAAACAGGATGTTGTGATCCTCCTTGATTCGATCACCAGACTGGCAAGGGCTTACAATCTCGTGGTGCCGCCAAGTGGAAGAACACTTTCCGGCGGTCTGGATCCGACAGCCCTCTACATGCCGAAAAAATTCTTCGGTGCAGCCAGAAATATGAGAGAAGGTGGCAGTCTGACGATTCTTGCAACAGCTCTTGTAGAAACCGGCAGCAAGATGGATGATGTGGTCTTTGAGGAATTCAAAGGCACCGGTAATATGGAGCTGGTTCTGGACAGAAAACTCTCTGAGAAAAGAATTTTCCCGGCGATTAATATCCAGCGGTCCGGAACCAGGAGGGAAGATCTGCTCCTTACCAAAGAGGAACAGGAGATCGTCTATGCCCTTCACCGGGAAATGTCCGGAAGCCGGGCTGAAGAGAATATGGAACAAATTCTGGATATGTTTAAAAGAACAAAAAATAATGCTGAATTTATTGACGTGATGAAAAGATCTCTGATCAGAAGATAATATTTACAGAGATTCGAAAACATAAAGGAGAAAGTATGCTGAAAAAATATCTGACTGTATTTCTTGTTTCCATGGTACCGCTGATTGAACTTAGAGGAGCGATCCCTTACTCCCAGGTACTTGGACTTCCAATCATCCCTTCCTATGTAGTAGCTATTATAGGAAATATGATTCCGGTGCCGTTTGTTTATTTATTTGCAAGAAAGGTTCTGGAATTTGGTTCCGGGCTGCCGGTCATAGGAGGATTCTGCGAGTGGTGTATGAAAAAGGGAGAAAGAGCAGGAGAAAAGTTATCCGCTTCTGCCGGCAAAGGCCTGTTTATTGCGCTGCTTTTGTTTGTCGGTATACCGCTTCCTGGTACCGGAGCATGGACAGGTACCCTGGCAGCCAGTCTGTTGAAAATGGATTTCAAATCCAGCGTTCTGGCAGCCATGGGCGGTGTTATACTGGCCGGATGTATCATGATGGCATTAAGTACCGGAGTCGTTGCCCTTTTCAGATTTTGATAACAATCAAAAAGAGGTAGTTATTTTATGAAAGAACTTAAGAATTTCGTGAATCGAATATATGGATTTGATACGTTAAGCTTTGGATTGCTGTTTGCGTCCGCCCTGCTTTTTGGACTGCTCGGGCTGCTTCCCGTCGACGGACTCTCCCAGTATCATCTTGTAGGATACCTGCCTTTGTTCCTTTGTATCTATCGGGTTTTTTCTTCGAATACCCTGCGAAGACAGATGGAGAACGAAAGGTTTGAATCTGTTGTGGGCCCCATGTTTGACCGTATCAGAAACCGGAGAGAAAAGAAAGCACAAAAGAAAATGTTCCGCTTTTATCACTGTCCTGTATGCAGTCAGATGCTGCGTGTGCCCAAAGGAAAAGGACGGGTGGAGATCACCTGTCCTGACTGTAATCATAAGTTTATAAGAAATGCATAATACTACTGTTTTCTGGCTTTGGCCGCCTGCATGGAGAAAACACAGCCACAGTAGTCCTGACGATAAAGACCGTATTGCCCGGATAACTCTATGGAGCGGAGATATCCGCTCCTTTTTTTGAAGTCAGAAGGAAGATGGGGCACACCATACTCTAGTGCCAGTTTCTCTCCGATCTCATTGATCCACTGAGCATCTTTATGAGGACTGATCGACAGTGTTGTGGTAAAATAATCTGCCTGAAGATCCCGTGCAATCCTTGCTGCTTCCCTCATTCTGAGTTCATAGCAGAGATAGCATCGTTTGCTGCGCTCAGGAAGATCTTCCAAACCTTTTGCCATTTCAAAAAAGACGGAAGGATCATAGATTCCTTCGATAAGCCGGACAGGGTGGCCAGCTTCTCTGATCAGCCGGATCAGCTCCTCAACTCTTTTATGGTATTCTGATTCCGGAGTGATATTGGGATTATAGTAAAATACTGTGATCTCAAAATGCCGGGTCAGATATTCAAGGACATAGCTGCTGCAGGGGGCACAGCATGCATGGAGTAACAGACTTGGTCTGATATGTTTTTTGCTGTTATGTGTAATAATATCATCAAGTTTTTTCTGATAATTGATTTTCATAAATATGGTCCTTTCGGCTCAAGTATATCAGAGCAAGGCTATATTCGTCAATGTCGCAGCCTTGTATTTCAAGAAGGACTGTGATACAATTTGCTACATCAAAACCTAGGGAAGGAGTAGGATAATGCGCTTTACCAAAATGCACGGAATAGGAAATGACTACGTATATATAAACTGTTTTAAAGAAGAGGTCAAAGATCCGGCCAATCTGGCCAGGAAAGTGAGCAGACAGCATTTTGGAGTCGGCTCTGACGGACTGATCCTGATTTGTCCTTCCGAGAAAGCAGATTTCAGGATGGATATGTTCAATGCGGATGGTTCACAGGCGGAAATGTGTGGGAACGGGATACGTTGTGTCGGAAAATATGTATATGACTATCAGTTGACAGATAAGACACAGATCACGGTGGAGACTCTGGCGGGAATCAAGCATCTGAAACTGTTTGTAAAAGAGAATAAAGTGGAAGAAGTGGAAGTGAACATGGGATCACCGGAGCTGCATCCGGATAAGATTCCGGTAATCTCACCGACAGACCCGGCTGTCAATATTCCTATTGAGATTCATGGAAGAACTTTCCATATGACATGTGTGTCCATGGGCAATCCTCATGCGGTAGTTTTTATGAACGAT